>JBKPDB010000038.1:0-53075 GCA_046727655.1 Actinomycetota bacterium | reverse complement strand
GCCGAGAACGCCGAGTACGACGACGCGAAGAACGAGCAGATGCTCCTGGAGCACCGCATCGCGACGCTCGAGGAGCGCCTTCGTGACGCGCGCGTCATCTCGAAGAAGGACGTCGCCAAGGACGTCGTGTCGATCGGGTCGAAGGTGAAGCTGCGGGACGTCGCCGCGAGGGAGACCGTCGAGTACCACATCGTCGGTTCGGCCGAGGCAAACCCGGCGCAGAACAAACTGTCGAACGAGTCGCCGGTCGGCAAGGCGATCATCGGCAAGAAGAAGGGCGAGACCGTCGAGGTCTCGGCGCCGCGCGGCACGCTCAAGTACAAGATCCTCGAAATCAAAGCCGCGTGAGATCCGCCGCGCGCTTCGCGCGCGGCATGATGATCTCACGCGGAAGGTTCTCCAATCGCGCTTGCGGCCGACGCGAGCGAAGCTCGCATCGGCGGCGGATGGTCCGGAACCGGCGGTTGGTACGCGGCGTGGATAAGTTCTGAGTATGTTCGAGCGGTTTACTCAGCCGGCTCGGCAGGTTGTCGTGGCGGCGCAAGAAGAGGCCGTTGGGTTCGGGCACAACTACCTCGGGACCGAGCACATTCTCCTCGGGGTCCTACGCTACGAGGAAGGTATTCCTGCGGGCGTGCTGCGCTCGTATGGCGTTGGTGTCGACGAGGTCCGAGCTCAGGTGCTGCAGATCGTCGGGCGCGGTGAGGGTGGGACGACCGGTCAGATTCCGTTCACGCCGCGGGCGAAGAAGGTCCTCGAGCTTTCGCTGCGCGAGGCCCAGGACCTGGGGCACGGCTACATCGGCACCGAGCACATCCTGCTCGGGCTGCTTCGTGAGGGCGAGGGGGTGGCAGTCCGCATCCTTGCCGAGTTCGCGAGCCCCGTGGACATCCATGCCGCTGTCGTGCGGGCGCTTTCTGGTGGGTCAGACGGGCCGCCACGGCGACAGCCTCTCCGTCTCCGTCCTCGCCGGAGGATCTTCGTCGGACCGTTTGTCGTGGGCTGGCTGCTCTTTGCGACAGCGCTCGGCGTCGGGATTCTGATCGGCTGGGCGATCTGGGGCTAGCGCCGGGAGCCCACCATTCCGAGTCCGGTCGTTCTCTGTTACCACGCCGTTTCGCCGACCTGGGAGCACCGGCTTTCGATTCACCCGCAGCTGCTGTTGTCGCAAGTGCGCGCGCTTGCGCGCGTCCGCCGCGTCCGCGTCACCTTCGACGACGCCTTTCGCAGCGCGGCTCGCGTCTTCCCCGACCTCGAGCGGCTTGGTTTTCCGATCACTGTGTTCGTCTGTACAGCCTTTGCGCACGACGGCTCACCGTTGACGATTCCCGAGCTCGAGGGCGACGATCCGGAGGAGCTCGCGACGATGACCTGGGACGAGCTGCGCTCGGTCGCCGATCGCGGCGTCGGGATCCAGTCACACGGGGTGTCGCACGCGCACTTGACGCGGCTGTCGGATGCCGAGCTTCGAGCTGAGCTCGCCGACTCGAAGGCCGAGCTCGAGGCCGAGCTTCACCGGTCGCCTGACGAGCTCGCATACCCGTATGGGGAGCACGACGAGCGTGTGCGCGCTGCTGCGCGCGCTGCCGGCTATGCGCGCGCGTTTGCGCTCTGGGACGCGCCGAAGAACGACGCTTACGCATTGCGGCGCCTGGATCTCTACCGCAGGCACACTCCGGTGCGCGCCTTGTTGATGACCACGCCTCTCCATCGCGTCGCGGCGTGACCGGAACACGCCCTAGGCTCTCCCGTGTGACGCCGAAGCGCTTTCCCGACGTCGCCCCGATCAGCGCCGTTCGCGCCGAATCGGAGAAGCTCGAGTCCGGCGCGGAGGACGAGTCGACCGTTCGCGTCGCGGGGCGCGTGCTCGGCCGGCGTGAGCTCGGCAAGCTCGTCTTCCTCGACCTCGTCGACCGCAGCGGCCGGATTCAGCTCCTCTGCGACACAGCCCGAACCGGAAATGTCGACGTCGACCTCGGAGACGTCGTCGGCGTTACCGGGAAGCCGGCCAAGGCGCGCCGCGGCGAGCCGTCGATCGCTGTGGAGGAGCTCGTCCTCCTCGGCAAGATCCGCGCCTCGCTCCCAGACACGTTTCACGGGCTGACGGACACCGAGCTCCGCTACCGCAAGCGCTACCTCGACCTCCTGATGAACGAGGAGTCGCGGCGTGACGCGATCGTACGCTCCCGGATGATCTCGGCGATCCGCGCGTACCTCGACGAGGAGGGCTTCATCGAGGTCGAGACCCCGGTCCTGCAGCCGCAGTACGGCGGCGCGTTCGCCGAGCCTTTCGTCACCCACTCGGACTACCTCGACCAGGACGTCTATCTCCGTATCGCCGACGAGCTCTATCTCAAGCGCCTGATCGTTGGCGGGCTCGAGAAGGTGTACGAGATCTCCAAGGACTTCAGGAACGAAGGCGTCTCCTACAAGCACTCCCCGGAGTTCACGCAGCTCGAGTGGTACGAGGCGTATGCCGACTACAACGACACGATGGAGCGCACCGAAACGCTCGTCGAGCGCGCGGCGCAGGCGGCGATCGGGACGACGAAGGTGACCTTTCGCGGGCACGAGCTGGAGCTCGCCCGCCCGTGGCGGCGTGTCAGCTTCGTGGACGCACTTGCGGAGAAGGGAGCGTGGTCGCGAGACCCCGACGGGCTCCGGGCGAGGCTCGCGGACGCCGGCGTGGACACGAGTCAAGACCAGACGTGGGCGCAGCTCGCCGATCACGCCTACTCACACTTTGTGGAGCCGGAGCTGATCCAGCCCACCTTCGTGGTCGACTGGCCGATCGAGATGTCCCCCTTCGCCAGGACTACGGACCATGACCCCGGCCTCGTCGAGCGGTTCGAGGCCGTCGTGGCCGGAATGGAGTTCGCGAACGCCTTCAGCGAGCTGAACGACAGCCTGGAGCAGGGCGTGCGGTTCGAGATGCAGGCGGCCGAGAAGGCTGCAGGAGACGTGACGGCCGAGGCGGGGGATCCCGACTACGTCGAGGCCCTTTCCTACGGGATGCCGCCCACCGGCGGGTGCGGCATCGGGATGGATCGGCTCGCCATGGTCTTGACGGGCCGCGACACGATCCGGGACGTGATCCTCTTCCCTGCGCTGCGACAGCGATAGGCGGCCGGGGTCGGGCGCGCGACCCGGACTGGGCCGCGGGCCCGCTCGACAAGCCGCTCCGCCGCCCTTGACACCCGCCCCAGGAGCAGAGTAAACAAGCCGTAAAGGGGCTGACACAGGTTCCGGCGGCTGGGCTACGATGACCCTTCGCCAGCCAGGGAAAGGAACGATTTGTTCGAACGCTTCACCGAACGGGCCCGACAAGTCGTTGTCCTCGCGCAAGACGAGGCAAGGGCGCTCAAGCACAACTACATCGGTACCGAGCACATCCTGCTCGGACTGTTGCGCGAGGAGGAGGGTCTGGCGGCGCGCGTGCTCGAGTCCCTGGACATCACGGTGGAGGAAGTGCGCGCCCAGGTGGCACGGATCGTCGGCCAAGGCGACGAGGTCACGACCGGACAGATCCCGTTCACGCCGCGCGCGAAGAAGGTTCTCGAGCTCGCACTTCGCGAAGCGCTGAGTCTCGGACACAACTACATCGGCACCGAGCACATCCTGCTCGGGCTCGTGCGCGAGAACGAGGGCGTTGCGGCCCGCATCCTGCTCGACTTCGATGCCGATGCGGACAAGATTCGCAACGAGATCATCCGCATGCTCTCCGGCCCGGGTCGCCGGCAGCAAGGCGGAGGCGCCGCTCCGGGCGAGAAGACGAAGAGCTCCAAGCTCCTCGACCAGTTCGGCCGCAACCTGACGAAGCAGGCTTCCGAGGGGAAGCTCGACCCGGTCGTCGGCCGGCAGACGGAGATCGAGCGCGTGATGCAGATCCTGTCGCGCCGCACGAAGAACAATCCGGTGCTGATCGGCGAGCCCGGTGTCGGCAAGACTGCCGTGGTCGAAGGCCTCGCTGCACGCATCTCGTCGAACCAGGTGCCGGAGCTGTTGAAGAACAAGCAGATCTACACGCTCGACCTAGCAGCGCTGGTCGCCGGTTCGAAGTACCGCGGTGAGTTCGAGGAGCGCCTGAAGAAGGTGATGAAGGAGATCACCCAGCGCGGCGACATCATCCTGTTCATCGACGAGCTCCACAACCTCGTCGGCGCCGGCGCAGCCGAAGGCGCGATCGACGCAGCGTCGATCCTCAAGCCTGCGCTCGCCCGCGGCGAGCTGCAGACGATCGGCGCGACGACGCTCGACGAGTACCGAAAGTACCTCGAGCGCGATGCCGCCCTCGAGCGGCGCTTCCAGCAGATTCGCGTCGACGAGCCCTCGGTCGACGACACCGTCCAGATCCTGCGCGGCCTGCGCGACCGCTACGAGGCGCACCACCGCTGCAAGATCTCCGACGACGCGCTGCACGCAGCCGCTTCGCTCGCCGATCGCTATATCCAGGACCGGCACCTGCCCGACAAGGCGATCGACCTGATCGACGAGGCCGGCTCTCGCATGCGCATTCGGTCGATGAGCGCCCCGCCGCGCTACCGCGAGCTCGAGGAAGAGATCGAGAAGGTTCGCAAGGACAAGGAAGAGTCGATCGAGAACCAGGAGTTCGAAAAGGCGGCCTCGCTCCGCGACAAGGAGCGGAAGCTCTCGCAGAAGAAGCGCGAGCTCGAGGAGAACTGGCGCCAGAACGAAGCCGAGGCCGACCAGCCCGAGGTCGGCGAGGAGGAGATCGCCGACATCGTCTCGATGTGGACGGGCATTCCTGTCTTCAAGCTGACCGAGGCGGAGTCTGCGCGACTCACGCGCATGGAGGACGAGCTGCACAAGCGCGTCATCGGGCAGGAAGAAGCGATCGAGGCCGTCTCCCGCTCGATTCGCCGGGCGCGCGCCGGCATCAAGGACCCAAAGCGCCCCACCGGCTCGTTCATCTTCCTGGGCCCGTCAGGCGTGGGGAAGACGGAGCTCGCACGCACGCTCGCCGAGTTCCTGTTCGGTGACGAGGACGCGATGATCCAGGTCGACATGTCGGAATACATGGAAAAGCACTCAGTGTCCCGGCTCGTCGGCTCGCCGCCGGGCTACATCGGCTACGACGAAGGCGGACAGCTCACGGAGGCCGTGCGCCGCAAGCCGTACTCAGTGCTGCTGCTCGACGAGATCGAGAAGGCCCATCCGGACGTGTTCAACATCCTCCTCCAGATCCTGGAGGAAGGGAAGCTCACGGACGCGCAGGGCCGCCGAGTCGACTTCCGCAACACGATCATCGTCATGACGTCGAACATCGGCGCCGGCCAGATCTCGAAGAACCAGTCGCTCGGCTTCACGATGGGCGACGACACCGGCATGACCTACGAGGACATGAAGAACAAGGTCATGGGTGAGCTGAAGAAGGTGTTCCGGCCCGAGCTCCTCAACCGGATCGACGAGGTGATCGTCTTCCACAAGCTGACGAAGGAAGAGATCCTCACGATCGTCGACATCCAGATGAAGCGCGTGCGGGAGCAGATGGCGACTCACGACGTCGCGCTCGAGCTGACCGACGAGGCCAAGGAGCTGCTGGTCGAGAAGGGCTACGACCCGGCGATGGGCGCCCGGCCGCTGCGCCGCGCGATCCAGCGGGTGATCGAGGATCCCCTCGCGGACTTCGTGCTCGGCCGAACGCTCGAGCCTGGTTCGACGATCCTCGTCGCACGCAAGGGTGACACGGACGAGGTCGACATGACGGTCATCCCGAGCGAGGTCACGCCCGAGAAGGTGACGGTCCCGCCGGACGAGCCGATCGCAGAGGGCGAGGACGAGCCCGAGCCGATCGAGGGCTAGGCTCCTTTAGCTTCGTGCGACGGGCCGCAGGCTTTCGAGCCGCGCCTTGATCGCGCGACGGGCCTCGTCGAAGACGCCGGGATCGCGGAACAGCTGATACTGGGCGTTCGCCGCCTGTGCGAACGCGTCCAGCTGGAAGGCGATCTCGTGTGCGCTCACCTTCTGGTCTAGCTCGCCGGCGTCCTGTGCCTGCTCGACCGCGTGCTCGAGGTACGAGAGCCACGAGCGGATGTTCTCTTCGATCTGGTCGCGGACTGTCCCGGGCCGGTTGTTGAACTCAAAGGAAGTCGCGGCGAAGAAGCAGCCGCCGGGGAAGACCTGGCGCTCCGCGTAGTCGATCATGTGGTCGCAGAGCGCCCAGACGCGGGCGACGCCCTTCGGAGCCGCGCGCGCCGGGTCGATCACCTCGGCGACGAAGAGCTTCGCCGCGTGCCCGACGGTCGCGAGCTGGAGCTCCTCTTTCGACCCGAAATGGGCAAAGAGGCCGCTCTTGCTCATGCCCGTGGCATCGGCGAGCCGGCCGATCGAAAGCTGCTCCAGGCCCTCCTCGGTCGCAAGCGCCGCCGCCCTCTCGAGGATGGCGCTCCGCGTCCGTTGACCTTTCGTTTCCAGCACGTCCGTTCGGATTCTAGACGGCTCTGCTACCGGATTCCACGCGGCGGGATTGACAGAAAAGCACGATCGTTCTATTCTCTCATGCATGACCGTCGACCACATCACCCTTCCGGTTCGCGATTACGCCGTGAGCAGGCGTTTCTACGAAGAGGCGCTCGGCCCACTCGGAATCGTGCTCCTACTCGATTGGCCCGACGGCCGGAGCGCGTGGTTCGGCGTGGAGGGGGAAGCCAGCTCGCTCTGGCTCCGTGAATCCCACGCGGCGGGGACGCTCGAGGTCGCCCTTACGGCGGAGCGGGCAGAGGCCGTCGAGGCGTTCCATTCCGCGGCTGTTGGGGCCGGCGCCTACACGGATTGGCCGCCGGGCGTCAGGCCCGAGTTCAACCGTCAGTACTTCGCGGCCCGCGTGCGCGACCCGGACGGGAACTCGGTCGAGGCCGTGTACCGGGGCGCTGTCGCAGCGATCGCGACTCCGCAGTCGGCGGCCGCGTAAAGACACAGAAACGGCACGGTCCGTCATCGGGAGCGGACCGTAAACTGGTCTGGTGGCGAAGCCTGCCGTCACCTATGCGTGTACGGAATGCGGTTACTCCGCCGGCCGTTGGTTCGGCAAGTGCCCCGGGTGTAGCGCGTTCGGGACGCTGGTCGAGGACGTCGTCGGCACTCCTTCGGCGAAGGCTCCGCCGCAACCGCTGTTGCGGCTCGTCGACGTGCAAGCGTCCGAGGCAGAGCGGATCGGGACGGGCGTGCCCGAGCTGGACCGCGTGCTCGGCGGCGGGCTCGTCCCCGCATCGCTCGTCCTCGTCGGCGGCGAGCCCGGTGTCGGCAAGTCGACGTTGCTGCTGACCGCACTCGCCGCGATGTCGAAGGAACGGCGGGCGCTCCTCGTCACCGGCGAGGAATCAGTGGCGCAGGTCAAGCTTCGTGCCGAGCGGCTCGGCGGCGCCGAACAGGTGGAGATCCTGGCCGAGACGGAGCTCGAGACCGTGTGTGCGACGCTCGAAGCCGAGCGGCCCGACGTCTGCGTGATCGACTCGGTGCAGACGCTGTACTCGGGGGAGGTCGGTTCCGCGCCCGGCTCGGTCGCACAGGTGCGAGAGGCCGCGGCGCGGCTCATGCGCGTCGCCAAGGAGCTTGGCGTCGCGACGATCCTCGTCGGCCACGTGACGAAGGATGGGTCGGTCGCGGGCCCACGCGTGCTCGAGCATCTCGTCGACTGCGTGCTGCAGTTCGAGGGCGACCGCTACCTCGCCCACCGCGTTCTCCGCGCGACGAAGAATCGCTTCGGCTCGACCAACGAGCTCGGCGTCTTCGAGATGACGGGGACTGGCCTCGCGGGCGTTCCGAATCCGTCCGAGCTCTTCGGCCGATCGAGTGGGCAGGAGGTCGGGTCCGCGGTCACGTGTGCGCTTGAGGGGACTCGGCCGATCCTGCTCGAGATCCAGGCCCTCGTGGCGCCGACCGACCTTGCGATGCCGCGCCGTGTCGCCACCGGCGTCGACCCGAAGCGGCTCGCGATGATCGTCGCCGTCCTCGGGCGTCACGCTCGCGTCGCGCTCGGCAGCTCGGATGTGTTCGTCAACGTCGCCGGCGGAGTACGGATCGACGAGCCGGGGGCAGATCTCGGCGTCGCGCTCGCGATCGCGTCGGCCGCCAAAGGCGTCCCGACGCGGCAGAGCCTGGCAGCGTTCGGAGAGATCGGCCTGACTGGGCGCCTTCGTGCCGCCGCCCAGGCCGAGCGCAGGCTCGAGGAGTGCTCGAAGTTGGGACTCGGCGAAGTGGCCGCGCCGGCAGGTACACCGGCGGCGACCCGAGGGCCGCGCGTGCTCGAGGCGGAGACTCTGCCGAAGGCGATCGCGACGGCGCTCGACGGCAAGTAGCGAAGTCAACCCGAGGCGGAGCCGGCGGCCGAACCTGGCAGACTGGGCCCGATGCAGGAGCCTCAAGCCACACTCGGCTTCACCCGAACTCCCTCTGAAGACGATCCGCGCCGCGATCCGCAGCTCTTGGCGGCGATCGAGCGGATCGCGCCGGGAACCGAGCTGCGCCAGGCGATCGACGACATCATCCGCTCCCGCGAGGGTGCGCTCATCGTCGTCGGCGACCCGGGTGAGCTGTCCTTCCTGTTTTCCGGCGGCATGCGGCTCGACCAGCCATTCACGCCGCAGTTCCTCTACGAGCTCGCGAAGATGGACGGCGCGATCATCGTGACGCCCGCGCTCACGAAGATCGCGCACGCAAACGTGCAGCTGATGCCCGATCCGACCATCCCGTCGAACGAGACTGGTACTCGGCATCGAACTGCCGAGCGCGTCGCGAAGCAAACAGGAGCGCTGGCGATCTCGGTCTCGCAGCAGCGTTCGACGATCTCCGTCTACGTCGGGGCGGCGAGGTACACGCTCGATTCGGTTCCCGACGTCCTTGCGAAGACGAACCAGGCGCTTGCGACTCTCGAAACGTACGCCCAGCGCCTCGACCAGGTCCTGACGCGGTTGACGGCGCTCGAGTTCCAGAACGCGGTCGTCCTCGACGACGTCCTCGTCGCTCTTCAGCGCGCAGAGATGACGAAGAGGATGGCCGCCGAGATCGACCGCGACTGCGTCGAGCTCGGCGCGGAGGCGCGTCTGATCCGGATGCAGCTGAACGAGCTGGTCGGAGACGTGCCCGCGGAACGCGCGGCCGTCGTCCGCGACTACCACGCCGACGGCGCCGGCGCACGCGCCGAGCTTGCGATCGAAGGACTCCGCTCTCTGCCCTACCGGCAACTGCTCGAGTCCGAGCGGCTCGCCGAGCTGCTCGGCTATCCGCGTGATGTGAACCAGCTCGACCATTCTGTGGCCCCGCGGGGCTTCCGGATCCTGTCCCACATCCGCCGCCTTCCCGAGGGCGTGATCAAGAAGGTCGTCACGGAGATGGGCGATCTCGAATCCATCGTCCGCGCCTCGCAGCGCGACCTCGAGGCAATCAGCGGCGTCGGAACAGTGCGCGCACGCGAGATCCGTGAGGGCCTCCGCCGGCTGCAGGAGCACAACCTCGTCGACCGGTATTTGCAGCTATAGCGCCGCTGGTTCTTCAGTGGTGCAAGCTCACAAGCTTGTTACGTGAGACGGTTGCGCGGGCGAAGCCCGCGCAACCTCTATGCGGCACTGCAAGCAGTGCCTCGCAGCTATAGCGCGCGCTAGAGGTCTGGCCGCGGCCTTCGCGGCCTTCGGGCTCTTCTGGGGCGGCTGGGCAGCATGTCTGCCAGCGGTGCAGCGCTCCACCGGAGCGACCGAGGCCGAGCTCGGCCTGGCTCTCCTCGCCGTCGCCCTTGCCGCGCTGCCCGCGATGCTGGCGGCGGGGCGACTCGCGGACCTTCTCGGCGGCCGGCTGGTCCCGATCGCGCTCGTGGCGTTCGGCGTCGCGGCCTGCCTGCCCGGCCTCGCGCGTTCCGTGCCCGCTCTGGTGGTGCTTCTCGTACCGCTCGGTGTCACCACAGGCTCCCTCGACGTAGCGGTCAACGCTGACGCGGCGAGGATCGAAGCGGCCTTTCGGGTGCGCGTGATGGACGGTCTGCACGCAGCGTTCTCGCTCGGCGTGCTGGTCGGCGGCGTCGGTGCGGGACTCCTGCGAAAGGCAGGCGCACACCACTCCTGGATCCTCGCCGGCATCGGCGCGATCCTCGTACTCTCCGCCTTGGTCAACCGCGGCGGCGCCGCGCCGACCGTTGCCCGACGCCGCGCACGACTCGGCCGCGGCCTCCTGATCGTGGGCGGAGTGCTCGCACTCGCATTCCTCGTCGAGAACGGGTTGGAGGCCTGGAGCGCACTGTTCCTCGAACGGACCTTCGACTCGAGCCCGGCGGTGAGCGGGCTCGGCCCGGGCCTCTTCGCAGCGTCGATGGCGACGGGCCGTCTGCTGGCGCAGCGGGCACCGCACACGCCGGTAGTCGCCCGGATGATCTTCGCCGGTGCCGCGGCGGCCGGCGGTCTCGTCCTGGCCGCCGCTGCGCCGCACGCGGTCTTCGCGCTCGCTGGGTTTGTCCTAGCTGGACTGGGCCTGTCCCTGTCGGCGCCGACCCTCTTCGGCGAGGCCGGGAGAGTGGGAGGGGCGGGAGGCCGCGGCGCCGCCGTCTCGACCGTCGCGATTCTCGGCTACCTCGGCTTTCTCGCCGGACCACCCCTGATCGGCGGCGTCGCCGGGGCCACGAGCCTCAGGGGTAGCTTTGTCTTCCTGGCTGCCATCGCCCTGCTGCTGGCGGCCTGCGCGCCTCTCCTGCGCCGGCGCGGCGGCGAATCCGTCGGTTAGCAGGGACTTTGGCCAAAAAGTGGCCATTTCCAGCGCCTTTTGGTACACTGCCCATCTCGGCCGGCGGCATCTACCCGCCGGCTTTCGCGGTCACCATAAGGAACGAAAGGGGCGGGCTTGTACAAAGTCGGCGACAAGGTGGTGTATCCACACCACGGAGCAGGGTCGATTGTGAAGAAGGAAAAGCGTGAGGTCCTCGGCGAGAAGCGCGAGTACCTGACGATCAAGATCCTGCACAACGACATGACGGTGAACGTTCCCTCCGAGAACGCCGAGGCCGTCGGGCTTCGGAAAGTGATCGGGGAGGACATGGTGAAAGTTGTCGTCAAGGCTTTGACCGGTGGCGGCACGCAGATGCCGAAGAACTGGAACCGGCGCTTCAAGCACAACCGCGACAAGATGAAGACGGGTGACATCCTCGAGCTCGCGGAGGTCGTCCGGAATCTCTCGCTCCGCGACCGGGAAAAGGGCCTCTCCACGGGCGAGAAGCAGATGTTCGTGAAAGCCAAGAAGATCCTGGCGAGCGAGCTGATGTACGCGAAGGACATGGACGAGGAAGAGGCTTCCGAGTGGCTCGACAGCGTCCTCGTCGGCGCCACGGCGAACGGCACCAGCGAGGCTCGGAAGAAGACGCCGGCGAAGCCGACGAAGGTCGCCTCGAAGAACGTGAAGGCCTCGAAGCCGGCGGCGCGGAAGACGGCGGCCAAGTCGACCGCGACGAAGACAGCCGCGAAGGCGAAGCCGAAGACGAAGGCGCGCGCGACGACTCGGTGAGCGTCTGGGCCGTCCTCGCTGCGGCAGGTAGCGGGGAGCGGCTGGGGGCCGACCGGCCCAAGGCATTCGTGCGCCTCGGCGACCAGCCCCTGCTCGGGGAGAGCTTGGCGCGGCTGGACGAGTCCGGCTGGATCGACGCGATCGTGGTCGCCGCTCCTCCAGGCTGGGAGGAGCCGGCGATTCTCCTCGCGGAGGAGCTCGGGTGCAGCAAGGTCAGCTCATGCGTCACCGGGGGCGAGACGCGCGCCGAGTCGGTGAAGCTGGCGCTGGCAGAGGTACCGCCAGAGGCCGCGGCCGTGCTCGTGCACGACGCAGCGCGTCCGTTCGTCGACGACACAGTGATCGAGCGGGTCCTGGCGGCATTGAGCGAGGGGTGGGACGGAGCGGTCCCGGTCGTCGCCGTGCCCGAGACGGTCAAACGGGTCGACGGCGATCGCGTCGTCGAGACGATCGACCGCGATGCATTGCGACTAGCCCAGACTCCTCAGGCCTTTCCGACCGATGTGCTCCGGCAGGCCTTCGACGGCGGCGATACCGGGCGTGCGAGCGACTGCGCCTCGCTCGTCGAGGCGCGGGGCGGGCGCGTCAAGGTCGTTGCCGGCGACCTGCGGCTGATGAAGATCACGGATGCGCAGGATCTCGAACGCGCCACTGCGCTCCTGTGATCGTCGACTACCACATGCACCTGCGGAACGGGCGCGAGGAGATCGCGCACGACAGCGCGTCCGTCGGACCGTTCGTCGACGCAGCACGCAAGGCCGGCATCGACGAGATCGGTTTCACTGAGCACGTCTACTACTTCACGCAGACACGCCCGCTCTGGACGGTTCCGTACCAGACGGAGCGCTGCGTGTACGACCTGGACGCCTACGTCGGCGCGGTTGTCGACGCCAAAGACCGCGGCCTTCCCGTCAAGCTCGGCCTGGAAGTGGACTATGTGCCCGGGCGGGAAGACGAGACTCGTGCGATCCTCGAGCGCTACCCGTGGGACTATCTGCTCGGGTCCATTCACTACATTGACGGACTCGGAGTGGACGGCGGGCCGCGCCTGTTGGACGCCGTCGGCGTGGAGGCGGCGTGGCGACGCTACTTCGGGACCCTCGCCGCCGCGGCGCACAGCGGGCTGTTCGACTCGCTCGCCCATCCCGACCTCGTGAAGATCTTCGGCGAGCGTGCCGCGGCCTTCGACTACGGGCCCGTCATCGCTGCGATCGCAGAGACCGGTGTCGCCGTCGAGGTCTCGACTGCCGGCCTGCGCAAGCCGGTCCGCGAGCTCTACCCGCACCCGGACTTCCTCGCTGCCTGCCGGGCCCGAGGCGTGCCCGTGACGCTCGCGTCCGACGCGCATACGCCGGGCCTCGTTGGGCGGGACTTCGATCGTGCCCGCGAGCTGCTGCGGTCCGTCGGCTACGAAACGATCACGCTCTTCGACCGGCGACGTGCACGACAGGAGCCGTTGGGATGAGCCTTCGGGTCGGCATCGGCGTGGACGCACATGCGTTCGAGGAGGGAGCCCCGCTCGTCCTCGGCGGCGTTCCCTTTGACTCGCCCCGTGGGTTGGCGGGTCACTCCGACGGCGACGTGATTACGCACGCGCTGATCGACGCTGTTCTGGGAGCCGCCGGGCTCGGAGACATCGGCACGCTGTTCCCGTCTGACGCTTCCACCCCGAAGGGCATCTCGTCGCTCGAGCTCCTGCGAGCGGCGTTCGAACTGGCGCGGGACGGCGGCTATTCGGTGGTCAACGCGGATTGTGTGCTCGTGGGGCAGGAGCCGCGGATCGCCGAGAGGCGCGCCGAGTTGGAGCAAGCGCTGAGTAGCGTCGTCGGAGCGCCGGTCACCGTGCGGGCGACGACGACGGACGGCCTGGGCTTCACCGGCCGTCGCGAGGGCCTTGCCGCCTACGCGGTTGCCTTGGTCGACGCGGCCGGCTAGCGCCGGCGGCCTTTGCGCGCCTTCTCCAGCTGGCGCCGCATCTGCCGGTTCTGGGCGATGTTCTGCGTCTGGTCGGCGGTGGCGTCCATATATGCCTGTCGCTCCTCCGCCGACAGCCGCGAGAGCGCCTGCTGCGCACGCTGGGGATCTTTCGCGACCCCCGACCGCTCGAGCTTCTTGACCGCGCTCGCAAGCTCCGGGTTCTGCCGCTCGAGCGCTGCCTGAGAGGCCTTCTTCATCCAGCCGCCGATCAGCGGGAGCTTCATCAGGAAGTTGACGATCGGCTTGAGATAGCGGCCGCCCTGAATCCGCCCGAGCAGGGCGAACGTTCCCAGCAACAGCAGGAGGAACGCCAGGATGTAGACGGGGAGCAGGTAGAACCAGATGTCCGCGACGATCACCGGCGGATCGTAGCCAAGCCGGCTCGGCCGGCGTCAGCGGGGGAGGGCAACGACGCCCTGGTCGATCCGGACGAGCCCGTCACGGGCGAGAGAGTGGACAACGTCGCCGTCGAGCTCGGCCAGCAACCGCTCGCCGTCGGCGACGAGCCTCAGCGTCCGCGCGCGGCGTTGGCGGAACGAGCCTTCGAAGCGGGACTGCTTCCGCCGCGGCTCGTACCGCTTACCGCGGGAAGGACACCGGGATGCCAGCGGACATATGTGGCACCGGGGGATGCGGGCGAGGCAGACCGTCGCCCCGAGGTCCATCAACGCCTGCGCCGCGCGAGTCGAGAACGTGTGACCGGTCCGCTCCTGCACTCGTTGGACGTTGGTGTCCACGGGCAGCACGGGTCGGCCGAATGCAAAGTTGCCGACTGCAGCCGCGGTGTAGGGGCCGACGCCGGGAAGTTCGCTCAGGTCGTCGGGCCAGCCGTCCGCAGCGAGGTGCCGCGCGGCGCGATGGAGGTTCAGGCCGCGCCGGTTGTAGCCGAGCCCCTGCCACGTCACGATGACCTCGCCGGCCGGCGCGGCCGCGAGTGCCTCGACCGTGGGCCAGCGATCGAGCCAGGCGAGGTACCGCGGAACGACGCGCTCGACCTGGGTCTGCTGCAGCATCACCTCGGAGACGAGGATTGCGTACGGGTCGCGCGTCCGTCGCCAGGGCAGGTCGCGGCCGTTTTCGCCGAACCAGTCCAACAAGAGACTCTCCACTTTCGCAAGCCTAGGCGGAGACCTGGAGCGAGTCGGAGCCGTAGACGAGAGAGGGCGGCCCGCCGCCGGGGCGCCCTCTGCTCCCTCGGGGGTTCCGAGCCTTAGCGCCCGCGGCCGAGCGGTCGGCCGGAAGACGAACGTCACGTACCCGTCGGGCCCTGTTGGCTGCTCCGGCGGAGTAGTCATGTTTCCGAACGGAATCGCGACGGCGAAGACAAGCGCGCCCCGGACCGGGTGATTCTGGCTGTCGGTGACGCGAAAGCGGCCGACCACCGTGCGCCGCGACCGCAGGATGTAGGGCGAGAACGACACCCTGTCGACTAGCAGCCGGTTCGGGAGCGCGACGTCGGCCGTCGTCGCCGTGAGCGTCTGATTTTCGATTGCTCCCCGAGTTCGTCGGCAGCTGCGCGTTCGACGGCCTGTTCGGCGCTGCCCGGATCACCGGTGTGGCGTTCGAGTTGAAGCTGTCGGTGCCGTCGGCGTTCGTGGCGATGACCCGCGAACGGATCCGGCGACCGACGTCCGCCGAGGTGGGGACGTACATTCGTCGCGTCTCGCCCGAGATCGTGGCGCAATTAACGCCGTTGGCCCCACCGCCGCTTGCATCACAGCGAAGCCATCGGTACCGGAACGACACCGGCGGCTTGCCCGCCCAGGAGCCGTTCGTCGTGAAGAGCGTCTTCCCTGCTGGGCAAGGCCGTGGAGCAGCTGGGCGACGAACGGCGCAGCCTGATCGACCTCCTGTCACAGCTCCGCGGCTAGGACATCGAGTCGGCGGTCCGAGGCGATCGGATCGCGTGTAGACGTCGTACAGTTGGATGCGCGTCGGCCATGCCAGACAACCGAGAGCGCAACCCGCTGCCGCTAGAGACCCTTGCCGTGTGGGCCTCGTTCGCGGTCGTTGCCGTCGAGGTCGTCGTAACGTATAGCCGCCTCCCCGCGCGCGACCTCTACCACGTCTCCGGCAGCGGCATCGAAGGTGGCCTGAGCCGCGCGCTCGTGTTTGTCAACTTCCCGGTCGCGCTCGCGGCGATTGCTGTTCTAGCGATGCTTTACGAGCGAGTCTCCCACCGAATCCTCGTCGTGCTCGCCGCGCTTCTCTGCGCGGTGGTCGTCTGGCCGGGCGTCGTCCGAGAGTCGAACCTCGACGCCCGGCCGATCAACGCAGTTCCGGCTTTCGGAGCTCTGCTCGCTCTGTTGCTGACGTTCGAGGTCGCGCGCCGGGACGGCGTCTCGAGACGGGCGTGGCGACGAGCCGACTGGGTACGTGCCGTGCTGGCGGGGCTCCTGCTGTTCCTCGCCATTCCGTGGCTCGCTGCCGATCTCGGCTTCTACTCGAACGGCATCCCACTCGTCGGACGCCTCTTTCTGAGCGGCGACTTCCTGCCGAAGCGCCCGGGGCTGCCGACCTTCGCACCCGCCGTTCATCACGGTCAGCACCACGGGTTGGAAGGCGTCTTGCTCGTGCTGACCGCCTTGCTGCTCTCGCGGCGGCTCGCGGACGTGCACCGACGTGGCCTGCGCAACGCACTCGCCGCCTACCTCGCCCTCATGTTCTGCTACGGCATCGGCAACGTCGCCAACGATTTCTGGATCGAGCAGGTCGTAAAGCGCGGATGGACGACCTGGGAGATCCCGAACGTGCTCCAGCCGCGCGTGACAATCGCGTGGAGCCTGATCGTAATTGCGGCCGTCGTGCTGTGGGTGCTCTGGGCGCGGCTCGTAGACTGGGCCGGAGATGAAGAGAGTCCGCTTCGCACCCAGCCCCACCGGGTCTCTGCACGTCGGTAACGCGCTCAGCGCCGTCGCGAACCGCAGGCTCGGCGGCTGGATGCTGCTGCGGATCGACGACACGGACCCGCAGCGGAACGTCCCCGGAGGGGAACAGGACATCCTCCGCGACCTCGAGTGGCTCGGGCTGGCCTGGGACGAAGGGCCGGTCCGTCAAAGCGAGCGTCACGAGCGATACCGCGAGGCCGCCGCCGAGCTCGGCGAGCGGTTCGACGGAATCACACTCCTGCGCGAGGACGGCACGGCGACGTATCACCTCGCAAGCGTTGTCGACGACGTCGATTTCGGGATCAGCCACATCGTCCGGGGCTTCGACCACCGGCCGAACGAAGCTCTGCACCGGCGGCTGTTCGAGGCGCTCGGAGCAAAGCCGCCGGAGTTCGTCCACCACGGACTGATTCTCGGGCCTGACGGAAAGAAGCTTGCGAAGCGCGCACCCGGCGCAACGGTGGCCTCTCTGCGGGACGCCGGCATCCCCGGTGGGGCCGTGCGGCGGTATCTCGAGGAGCTCGGGCTCCCGCAGCACGACGTCCGCTACGACCTTCCCCGGATCCGGCGCCTGGCCATCGAGGCGATCGAGGCGATGAGTGACGAGGAGCTTGCGGGACGCACCGGCGTGCCGGTCGAGGTCGTGCCCGTGTTGCGGGGTGCGCGAGACCTGAACGAAGCGCGGGACTACGCGGAGACGATCCTTACGCCTCCAACGCCGGTCAAGGTCGATGCGCCGGAGACGCTGGAACGTTTTCGCGAGCTGCTCGATCGCTCGAACGGAGGAGTGGACGCGCGCTCTCTCGTCCGAGAGCTGAAGGCGGTCGGCGGTGACCTGCGTGCACTGCGCGTCGCACTGACCGGCCGCGAGCGTGGGCCCGAGCTCTGGGCGGTGATCGCTGCGCTGCCGCGCGAGGAGACACTCCGGAGGATCGATGCGGCTCTTTGACACGCTCACGAAGACGAAGGTCGAGCTCCCCGATCCACCGGCCCGGATCGGCATGTACACCTGCGGCCCGACGGTGTACCAGCGCATCCACATCGGAAACGCGCGTCCCTTCGTCCTCTCGATGTGGGTGAGGCGGTGGCTCACGGAACTGGGCTACGACGTGAGGCTCGTCGAGAACATCACGGACGTCAACGACCGCATCTACGAGGCGGCGCCGAACCACAGCGCGGAGCTCGCCGCGAACGCGACGCAGTGGTACATCGAGGACACGGGCGCGCTGGATCTCGGTCGCCCCGACTATGAGCCGCTCGCGACGCAGACGATCTCCGAGATCATCGCGCTGATCGAGGAGCTCATCGCCGGCGGCTACGCCTACGAGGCAAGTGGGGACGTCTACTTCCGGGTTGCCCGCTTTCCCGAGTACGGCCGCCTGTCGGGCCAGCGTCCGGATCAGGTCGAGGAGCAGGAGCCGAATCCCCTCAAGGAGGATCCGAGCGACTTCTCGCTCTGGAAGGCGAACAAGGAGGGCGAAGACACATGGTGGGACTCGCCGTGGGGTCGCGGCCGCCCGGGGTGGCACATCGAGTGTTCCGCGATGGCGGAGAAGTTCCTCGGGCCCGAGTTCGAGCTTCACCTCGGCGGCCTCGATCTCGTCTTTCCGCATCACGAAAACGAGCGCGCGCAGTCGCAGTCGGCAGGGCGGCCATTCGCGCGCATCTGGATGCACAACGGCTTGCTCCGCCTCGACCGCGAGAAGATGTCGAAGTCCGTCGGAAACATCGCTCCGCTGAAGGACGTCCTCGAGCGATGGGGACGCGAGACGGTTCTCGTGTACTTCCTCACGGGCCACTGGTCGAAGCCGATCGATTTCTCGGACGAGACGATGGCGGCGGCGGCCGCGCGGGTCGAGCGGCTCCGCGACGTCTTCCGAGCGCCTTCGGAGGTCGCAGGAGAGGGTGAGTGGGAGCGGTTCGCGGCAGCGCTCGAGGACGACTTCAATACCCCGGAGGCGCTCGCGGTGATGCACGGCTGGCGTGATCACGATCTGTTGCGCCGGGCGCTCGACGTCTTCGGTCTGGACTCGCTCGCCGATGAGGAGGAGGCCCCGCCGGAGGTCGTCGAGCTCGCCGAGCGGCGACGTCAGGCTCGGGAGGCGCACGACTTCGACGAGGCCGACCGGCTGCGCGCCGAGATCGAAGCTGCCGGCTGGGAGGCACGGGACGTCGCCGAGGGCTTCCAGCTCGTCCCGAAGTGACGCGCGACCAGGTCTACGGAAGGCGCCCCGTGCGGGAAGCGCTCCGGGGCCCCCGCGACGTGCTCGAGCTTTGGGCAACGGAGCGGGCGCTCAAGGCGGAGCCATGGTTACGCGAGGTCGAGCGACCGCGGCTGCAGGTGAAGCTCGAGCGCGAGCTCAGCGAGGCCGCAGGCACTCGCGACCACCAGGGCGCGCTCGCGTGGTGCGAGCCGTACAGGTATGCCGACGCGTGGGAGCTCGCCGCCGCGGAGCGGCCGCTCCTTGCGTGTCTCGACCAGGTCACGGATCCACGCAACCTCGGCGCGGTCATCCGCAGCGCGGAAGGCGCAGGTGCGATGGGGGTGATCGTCCCCGCACACGGCGCGGCGACGGTGACACCGGCCGTGGCGCGTTCGTCGGCCGGCGCGGTCGAACATCTCCCCGTTGCCGTGGTCCCGAACCTTGCCCGTTATCTCGACGAGGTAAAGAGCGGCGATCTTTGGGTCTATGCGGCAACCAGCGACGCGGAGCAGCCGATGTGGGAGACAGACCTGAGCGGCGGAATCGCACTCGTCCTCGGGGCGGAAGGAAAGGGGATCCGGCCCCTCGTGCGACGCATGTGCGACGGCGCGGTGGCGATCCCGCTCGCGGGGCAGGTCGAATCGCTGAACGTCAGCGTCGCCGCGGCGCTGCTTTTGTACGAGGCCGCGCGCCAGCGTTCCGTGGACAAGTCGTCACAGTCTCTACGCACTTAGGGTCGGACCCTGGAAGTTCGGCCATGGCGGATCCGACCCTGTACCTGTTCGATGGACACAACCTCTTCCACGCCGGCAACTACACAGACCTTCGTCAGCTGCGGGACGAGCTCGCGAGCTTCGTAGCCCTGAAAGGCGCGCGCGGGTACCTCGTCTTCGACGGGACAGGCCCGGACGAGTCGCACGGCCCGCTCGAGGTGCGTTACGCGAAGAGCGCCGACACGCTGCTCGAGCGTCTCGCTGCGGAGAACCGCGACCGGGAGGTCGTCTGCCTCGTCTCCTCTGACATCGCCGTTCGGGGAACGTCCGGACAGGAGGTGCAGAAGCGCTCCTCGGCGACCTTCCTCGGCGACATGGAAGCGGTCGTCCACAGGGAAGAGCGACCACATCATCTCCGGGACACGCTCGATCCTGAGACTCGCGAGAAGCTCGAGCGGATGCGCCGCGGCGGCTAGGCCGAGCAGTTCGTGTCGAGGGGCTCGGCTCCGAGCGGAAGCCGGTCGAGGAGCCCGACGAGCTGGTCCAGCTCCTCCTCGCTGAACCGCGTCTCGAAGAACGAGCGGATCTCGGCAACGTGGGAATTCGAGGTTTCCCTGAGCTTCGCCAGGCCGGCGTCCGTCAAGACGGCGTAGGTGACACGCCGGTCGCTCGCGCATGAGTCGCGGTCGACGTAGCCGGCCTGCTCGAGCCCGTCCAGCAGTCGCGTGACGCCCGAGGCGGTCAGAAGAAGCCGCTCGGCGAGGTCGACCCGGCGCATGCGACGTTCGTCGGCTCGCGCGAGCTGGAGGAGGGCCTCGTAGTCGTTGATCGTCAGCCCGTGGTCCGCCACCAGCTGAGCGTTCATGGCGCGCGTGACGGCGGCATGGCCGCGCAGGAGGCGGACGAAGACCTCCACTGCTGAAGCTTGCTCTCTCAATACTTGACTAGGCAATCTCTACTCGCTATAGTTGTTTGCGCAGTCAATTATACAGCACTCAAGGGAGGAGTGGAAATGGCAGTTTTGACGGATACCCGGCGGAAGCTTCCGACCGGCACCTGGACGCTCGACCCCGTCCATTCGACGATCGGCTTCCAGCTGCCCTACCTAGCCGGACTCTTCCGGGGCCAGTTCAGGGACGTCGACGCCAAGCTGACCGCCGACAGCCTGTCGGGCTCGGCGCGGGTGGCAAGCATCGACGTGAAGGACGAGAACCTCGTCGCCCACCTGCAGTCGCCCGAGTTCTTCGACGTGGAGCGCCATCCGGAGCTCACGTTCGTCTCAGACTCGATCGAGCGCTCGGGGGACGACGTCACCGTCCGCGGCGACATAACGATCCGCGGCACGACCAAGCCCCTCCAGTTGAGCGGCACGATCGCGGGCCCTTTCACCGACGGGTTCGCGCGTGAGCGGCTGAACGTCAAGCTCGAGACGACCGTCGACCGTACCGACTTCGGTCTCAACTGGAACATGCCACTGCCTAGCGGCGAGCCGGCCCTCCAGCACGAGGTCACTCTCGTGGCCGAGCTGTACTTCGTCAGGGAGGCGTAAGGAGCTTGAAGATTCTCGGCATCTCCGGCAGCCTCCGTCCGCAGTCGCACAACACGAAGCTCCTCCGCAACGCGGGGGAGCTTCTGCCGGCCGACGTCGAGTTCGAGCTCTGGCAAGACCTCAAGGCCGTGCCGCCTTACGACGACGAGGACGACGTCGAGCCGCTGCCCGCTCCGGTCGCCGCTCTCAAGCAGGCAATCGCGGAGGCCGGCGCCATCATGTTCGCGACGCCGGAGTACAACTCTTCTGTGCCGGGACAGCTGAAGAATGCGCTCGACTGGGCCTCCCGGCCGCCGGCGCAGTCGCCGCTGCGGAACAAGCCGGTCGCCGTCGTCGGCGCCAGCACGGGCGCGTTCGGCGCGGTGTGGGCACAGGCGGAGCTGAGGAAGGTGCTCGCGGCAACCGGTGCGCGCGTCGTCGACGCCGAGGTCGCCGTCGGACACGCCGACTCGCGCTTCGACGAGGACGGGCGGCTGGTCGACGAGGCCTTCCTAGAGGAGTTGGCCGAGACCATCGATGCCCTGATGCAAGCGGTGGGCGCCAGGCCCGTAGCTGCGGCCGCAGCGGCCTAGCGAACATACGTTCGTAACATCCTGGGTCCGGTGCAAGGGCCTTGTAAAGACCAGCGGTCCTTGCTATCGTCTGCCTCAACCTTAGGGTGAGACTTAGTCTCTCACCCCTGAACTCTCCGGGGGAACCAGCATGGCTGTACGGCCCGCAACCGCCGCACAGAAGGCACAGAGAGAGCTCGAGGACCTCCAGCTGGTGCTGCGCGCACGCAACGGTGACGGCGACGCGCTCGACGTCCTGATCCGGCGCTACACCGGCTTCGTCCGGCTGAAGGCGAGCTCGTACTTCCTCGCCGGCGGCGACTCCGAGGACCTCGTTCAGGAGGGGCTGATCGGCCTCTACAAGGCCGTGCGTGACTTCCGCTCGGACAAAGAGACGTCCTTCCGGAGCTTCGCGGAGCTCTGCGTGACGCGCCAGATCATCACGGCGATCAAGACGGCCACCCGTTTCAAGCACGCGCCCCTCAACACCTACGTCTCCTTCAGCCACACCCCGGCAGGCCAGGAGTCGGACGGGGAGTGCAGCCTCGGAGACGCGCTCCCCGGCCCCAGCGTGGACGATCCGTCGGTCTGCGTGATCTCGACGGAGGAGCTGCAGAGCCTGGTCTTCACCCTCGGAACCGGCCTCTCCCGGCTCGAGGCGGACGCCCTCCGGCTTTATCTCGAGGGTTGTTCCTACGAGGAGATGGCCGAGGAGCTGGGCTGCGACACGAAGACGATCGACAACGCGCTCCAACGGGTGAAGAGGAAGATCCTTACCCACCAGAAGTCCAGGCAAGTCCTCCTGTAAATTTTCCTGGGATTCGGGGAATTCGCAGCGATTTTCCTGGGATACTGGGAATTCGCGGCGGCGAACGGTCGTTCTTACCAGTGCGGGGCTGCTGGCGAGGACCGCGCCGAGCGCCCCACTACCACCACGAAATGGAGAGGAGTACCACTGATCAACCTTGCTGAACTTGACCCTCGCTCGTTCGTAGACGAGGTGGAGGAGCTGGGCGCCGTCGACGAGGCGACGCTCGAGGCTTTCGCCTTGGCGAACGAGATCGAGGACGAAGAGCTTTCCGTCTTGCGGGCCGAGCTCGAGGAGAACGGCGTCGAGATCGTCCCGGTCGAGATCGAGGACGAGGCGCCGGCACCCCGCGTGCAGGCCGCCCACGAGATCTCCGGCACGACCGACAGCCTGACGCTGTTCATGAACGATGCCGGCCGCTATCCGCTGCTCACGGCGGCGGACGAGGTCGCGCTGGCGAAGCGCATCGAGCGCGGCGACCGCGAGGCGAAGGAGCTCATGATCAATTCGAACCTGCGCCTGGTCGTCTCGATCGCGAAGCGCTATCAGGGCAGCGGCATGGCCCTCGGCGATCTCATCCAGGAGGGCGTGATCGGGCTGAACCGCGCCGTGGAGAAGTTCGACTGGCGCCGCGGCTTCAAGTTCTCGACCTACGCCACCTGGTGGATCCGACAGGCGTGTCAGCGGGCGGTGTCCAACCAGTCCGCGACGATTCGCGTGCCGACGCATGTCCACGAGCGGCGCGTGAAGCTCGCTCGGGCGCGGCAGCGCCTGCAGACTGCGGGCGTCGCGGACCCGACGCCGGAGGAGCTCGCCAAGGCCACGGGTCTCGAGCTGAACTACGTCGAGGAGGCCCTTGGCGCCGTCGAGGCGAACGTCTCGCTCAACCAGACGATCGGCTCTGACGGCGACGGTGAGTTCGGCGACTTGTTCGCCGACGAGAACGTCGCCGATCCGTTGGAGGAGGCGGCCGACGCGTACCGCCGCCAGTCGGTTCGGAATGCGCTCGGCCGTCTGCCGGAGCGCCAGCGCCGCGTGCTCGAGCTGCGGTTCGGCTTCGAAGGCGAGTCGACGTCGCTCGAGAACATCGGCCGTGAGCTCGGTATGAGCCGCGAGCGTGTCCGCCAGGTCGAGCGTGACGCTCTTGCGCGACTCCGCGACGAGCTTGCAGGCGTCGTCTCCGTCTCAGGCGACGAGCTCGTCAACGCGGCTTAACCTCACGATGACACCGCTACGCGGGCGGGCGTAGAGCCGCCTGCGTAGCGGTCTCTTCGACCGTCCTCGCCTACGATGAGGGCGCGCCGGAGTAGCTCAGTTGGTAGAGCAACGGTTTTGTAAACCGTAGGTCGTGGGTTCGAGTCCCTCCTCCGGCTCCTCAAGAGACAAGAAGCGCCCCGGTGACGGCCGGGGCGCTTGTCGTTGCGAAGGAGCGGGACGCTCTGGGTTAAGCGGCCCGTTCGAGCGCCGGCGCGGCCTCCGGTGCCTTCTCCTTCGCAACCTCGTCGCCGTGCTCGAGGCGCGGCAGCCACTCGAGCCACTTCGGCAGGTACCAGTTCCAGTCGCCGAGCAGCTTCATCGTCGCCGGCAGCAGCACTGCGCGGACGATCGTGGCGTCGATGAGTACGGCGGCCGCGAGCCCGATGCCCATCTCCTTCATGTCGAGGATGGGCATCGTCGCGAAGATCGCGAACGCTCCGACCATCACGACTGCGGCGCTCGTGACGACGCCGGCCGTGGTCTTGATGCCATGCGCAACGGCGTCTTCGGTCTTCATGCCACGGTCGTAGGCCTCACGGATGCGGCTCAGGATGAACACGTGGTAATCCATCGAGAGGCCGAAGAGGATCACGAACATGAACAGCGGCAGCCACGACGCGATCCCGCCGTTCGACCTGAAGTTCAGCAGCCCTTCGCCCCAGCCGTGCTGGAAGACGAGGACGAGGACTCCATAGGCCGCCGCGACCGACAAGAGGTTCAGCACGATCGCCTTGGCCGCGATTACGATCGAACGGAACGACACCAGCAGGAGCAGGAACGCGAAGAGGAGCACGAAGCCGAACACGTACGGCAGCGCGCTCTTCATCTTGGTGTTGAAGTCGTGCGACGCTGCCGTGATGCCGGTGACGGCGTAATCGGTGCCGCCGACCTTGCCGACGGTCGACGGCAGGATCCGCTCGCGTAGGGTTGCGAGAGCAGCGTTCGACTCGTTGTCCGTCCCCTCGCCGACGAGCGGAATCGTCACGCGGGCCACGGTGTTGTCGGAGCTCTTCGTGACCTCGATCGGCGTCAGCATCTGACGTGAGCTCAGCGCCTTCTGCTTCAGGCCCGCGATGGCGTTCTGGACCGGGGCGGCACGCACGTCCTTTGCCTTGATCACCACGACGGCAGGTTGAGGCCCGCCCGGGAACGCGTCTTGGACGGCGTGAATCGCCCGGACTTCCTTCGTGCTGTTCGGCAGGGAGTCGAGGCCTGAGATCGCCGTGTGCACGCCGAGCACGGGGAACGCGAGGGCGAGCAGGACCGCTCCGGCAAGGACGACCGACGCGAGCGGACGGCGCAGCGCCGGTGTGAGAATCGCGCGCCAGACTCGATTCTCGCCGCCGTCCTGACGGCGGAGGCGATGCAGGAACGGGATGCGGCCCTTCTCGACCTTGTCCCCGAGCTTGGAGAGGACGGCCGGGAGCACCGTCAGCGAGCCGATCATCGCGATCGCGACGACCATCATCGTCGAGATCGCGAACGACCACCATGTCCGGTCGCCGGCGAAGAACATGCCGGCCATCGCGATCATCACGGTGAAGCCCGAGATCAGGACCGAGCGGCCCGACGTCGCCGCCGCTGCCTCGAGCGCGGCTTCCGCGCTTCGGCCTGCGGCCCGCTCCTCACGCTCGCGTTTGAGATAGAAGAGCGAGTAGTCGACGCCGACCGCGAGCCCGACGAGCAATACGACCGCCGAGACATTCGGATCCATGGCGATCAGGTGGCTCGGGAGGGCCAACAGGCCGATGGTGGCGAACACGGCCGTGAGCGCAAGCAGCAGTGGAATTCCTGCCGCGATGAGCGCGCCGAAGACGAGGACCAGGACGATGAGCGTCAGCGGGATCGACCGCTCGCCCGCTTTCGCAAGCTGGGAGTTGAACAGCTTGTCGAGCGCCTTACCCGTGGAGATCGAGCCGGCCTGCGCGACGTAGAAGTCCGGATGCGCCCTCTGGACGGCCTCCGTCGAGGCCAGCACCGGGTCGATCGCCTTCTTCGCCTGGTCGTCGGTTCCGTTCATGGTGAACTCGACGAGAGCCGTGTGCCCGTCCTTCGAGATCTGGTCGGGATGCCCGGCCAGCGGCGACTTCAGGTCGCTGTAGACGCCGTGATGCGGCTCGACCGCCGCGATCGTGTCGCGGACGACGCCCTGGAAGCGCGGATCGCGGATCGTCTGCTTCTTGCTCTGGATCAGGACGAACTCGGTTTGCGGGTCGACCTGGAAGCCCGCGTCCAACAGCATCTGGTCGGCTCGGTGGGCCTCGCCGACGTTGGAGTTGTTCTGATCGATCTGCTTCGTCCCCACGACCGCGCCGATCGCGATCGAGACGACGACGAACGCGAGCCAGCCGAAGATCGCCTTCTTGCGGTGACGCGCGCTCCAACGGCCCATCCTGGCCGCGAGGTTGTTGGACCGCTTCAGTGGTGACATGTCCGAAATCTCTCCTTCGTGTTGGCGGTCTAGCCAGAGTCGCACCGGGCTCTCGCGCTCCGTAATCCGGCAGGCAGGCGTCTTCACGTTCGGAGATCCGAACGTCGGCAATGCGAAGCGCCGCCCGGCTGGGGGCGGCGTTCGCGGGGGAGGGAGGGTGGAGCTAGGCCGCTCGGTCGAACTCGTCCGGCGAGGGGTGGAGCTCGCCGAGGGCGTACGTCAACCGGCGCTGACTGCGAACGATCTCGAGCCGGTTCCGCTCGAGCACGTCCGCAGCGGCTCCACGTTCGCGAAGCGCCTGGCGCTCCATGACGAGCCACTGAAGCCTCTGCTGCAGTTGGTTGACGCTCATGTGGAGAGGATCGCCGTCCGGGCCCTGCTGAGCTAGACGGCGGGCTGGCGTCTCGCGGTGCGGTTTTCCGCACGCCTGCGACGACCGGCTGGTGGCCGGGCGGTTAGTCCGACCGGAGGTACGTGAGCACGGCGAGGACGCGCCGGTGGTCCTCAGCCGTCGCCGGCAGCCTCAGCTTTCCGAAGATGCTCGTGACGTGCTTCTCGACCGCACGGAGCGTGATCACCAGTCGTTCGGCGATCGCCTGGTTGGACTTCCCTTCGGCCATCAGCTCGAGGACCTGCCGCTCGCGCGGCGTCAGCTCCTCCAGCGGGTCGTCGCGACGCCGCCGGCCGACGAGCTGCGACACGACCGCGGGGTCGAGCGCCGAGCCGCCCTCGCCGACCCGGCGCACCGCCGCCGCGAACTCGTCCACATCGGAGACCCGGTCCTTGAGGAGATAGCCGACGCCCTCGGCGTTCTCGCCGAGCAGCTCCATCGCGTATGCCGGCTCGACGTACTGGGAGAGGACGAGCACGCCCGTCGCCGGCCAGCGCTCGCGGATCTCCTGCGCGGCGCGCAGGCCTTCGTCCGTCTGGGTCGGCGGCATCCTGATGTCGACGAGGGCGACGTCGGGCTTGTGCATGCCAACGTGGCGAAGCAGGTCGTCCGCCGTGCCACTCTGGGCGACCACCTCGAAGCCGGCGTCCTCGAGCAGCCGCGCGATGCCCTCGCGGAGGAGGACCGAGTCGTCGGAGAGGACTACGCGCATGCCGCGAAAGCCTCTGCGCGCCGTGCTGAGCGGCGGAAAGCGCGAGGGGAGACCAGGAACGCTGAGCTGGAAGAGCCGCTCGGGCCGGTCGATGCCCGGCAACTCGTGCTCGCCGAGGTCCTCCACCTCGTGGGACGAGTCGAGTGCGTCTCGGGTCCGCTCTGAGACGAGGATCTGACCGCCGCTCCCTGCCTGCGCGATTCGCGCCGCACGATGGACATCCAGGCCAAAGTACGCGTCGTCGCGGACGTTCGGCTCGCCGGTGTGCAAACCCATCCGCACTCGCACCTCGACGCCGTCGGGCCAGTCGTGCTGGGCAAACGCCCGCTGTGCCGCCATCGCCGCGTCGGCGGCGCCGGCTGCATTCTGGAACACGATGAAGAACTCGTCCCCGCGGTGGTCGATGACATGACCTTCGCGTGCCTCGACGCACTCGCGCAGGAGCCGACGGTGATCGCCGAGCAATCCCGCGTACTCGTTCCCGAGGCGCTGCAGCAACTGCGTCGATCCTTCGACGTCGGTAAAGAAGAGAGTGACGGTGCCATGGGGTAGTTTGGGCATGTCAGCCTACTTCAGCGGGATCTCGGCGCGGACGCGAGTCCCGACGCCTGGAGGGCTCTCCACCTCGAGCCTACCGCTCAGCGAGGCGACGCGATCGGCGAGGCCGCTCAGGCCCGACCCCCGCCTCGGATCGGCGCCGCCGACGCCGTCGTCCGTCACCTCCACGTGGGCATATCCGTTGTTCGCCGCCACCTTGACCGTCACATACGAAGCCTCTGCGTACTTCGTCACGTTTGCGAGAGCCTCCGAGACGACGTAGTAGGCCGCTGCTTCGACCGAGGGCGGCAGCTCGCCCGTAGGCGCCTCGATCTCCACCGGAAGCGGGGAGCGCGAGGCGAGCGCCTCGAGCGCCGCCGTCAGGCCCCGATCGGTGAGGACGGCCGGATGAATTCCGCGCGCGAGCTCCCGTAGCTCTTCGAGTGCCTGTGCGAGCTCCTCCCGTGCCGCCTCCATCAGCTGCTCTGCGCCCGTCGGATCCCTTCGCAGCCGCGACTGGGTGAGGCGAAGCGCGAGCGACAGCGACACGAGGCGTTGCTGCGCGCCGTCGTGAAGGTTCCGCTCGAGCTTCCGCCGAGCCTCGTCGCCGGCCGCGACGATTCGCGCGCGGGAAGCTTCCAGCTCGCTCTGCTGGCGCTTCCGTTCGCTCACATCGATGCCGCAGATCAGGTACCAGTTGCTGTAGACGCCTGCGAGCGGCCGGCTCGACCAGGAAACCGAGATCCGCCTTCCGTCGCGGGCGACCCATTCCCCGTCGTGCCAGACGGATGTATCCCCAGGGCGAGGCGCGGTCATGGCGGCACTGGCCTTCGCTCGATCCTCCTCCGGACAGATCAGCTCGGCGAGCGAGCGGCCGCGAGCCGCTTCGTCGTCGTAGCCCAGCACCTCCGCGAAGGCGTAGTTGACACCGCGCTCTGTGATCCGACCTTCGTTGTCGATCGCGCAGAGCAGGCTCGGCGTTGCATTGGCGATCATGCTGAGGAAGTCGCGCTCGCTCTGCAGCGCTTCCTGCTGGCGCTTTCGTTCGCTGATCTCCCGCACGATCATCAGGAACTCGTCGTCGCCGCTCGAGGCGAATCGACCCTCATAGTGCCGCGTCTCGTCCTCGAATTCGAGCTCGTACTCGAGCACCTGCGGCCTGCCGCTGGTGATCGCGAGGCGCCCCGCCCACAGGATGCGCTCCGCAAGATCGTGCGGTAGGCGGTCCCAGAGCGAGAGCCCGATTACGTCAGTGGAATAGAGGTCCCGCTCTGTCGGCGCGTTGTAGGACAGGTAGCGCCCGTCGCGGGAGATCCGGAACATCAGGTCCGGCATCGCCTGCAACAGCCCGCGGTATCGCTCGGCGCGAGCACGTACCTCGACGAGGAGCTTGTCGCGCTCGAGCGCGATCCGGGCTGCGCCTGCGATCGCCTCCAGGAGCTCCGGCTCCTCGCGCAGAGCCGAGTCGTGGACGATCGCCGCGACCGGACTGTCCGAATACTCCAGACGGGTGACCACTCTACGGCGAGTGTCCGAAGGGAGCTCGAAGCGATTTCCCTCGACGTCGACGTAGTGGCCGCCCTCGTCGTACCAGTAGGCGACCACCGCGGTCGGATCGCGCAGGGCGAGCCGCAGCCCCGCCTGGACCTCGCCAGGACTGGCGCGCTCGGGGATCGCCCCCAAGACGGCGTCGATCCCTGCGCTGCGCGCGAGCTTTGTTCCGAGCAAGCCCGCCAGGAACAGGAACGGCACAGCTGTGAAGGTCGCGATCAGCGCAACCGCAACGACGGTGCCTGCGGTGCCCGAGAACGGAAAGAGGATGTTGGTGACGATGAACAGGACGAGACTCAGCGCTCCGGCCACGTACACCTGCCGGAGCATCCGTCGGAATGTCGGCGTCGCCCGGCGCCAGCGCCCGACGAGCAACCAGAGCGCCGCCAGGAAGAGCAGGACCGCGATCGACGTCCAGAACGCCGTTTGCGCCACATGGGCACCGTGGTCGTGAGAGACGAGCACGAGGTTGTCCGGACAGGCGTGCGGCTTGCACGGCTCGCGGTGGTCCGGGAACATCTCGTTGAAGAGCGGCGCGAGCACGGACGCCGCATAGCCGGCGCCCACCAGCATGAGCGCGTAGCGGCTGATCAGGCTCCCGCTCGGATACGCGAGCAGCAGGTGGACGAACGCCGCGATGAAGACGCTCCCGAAGACGGTTCCCACGGTGTAGGGGAGCGGCGCGTTCGCTTCTTCCAAGCTCGCGACGAGGACGCCGAAGCCGACGGCGACCATCAGCATCCCGGTGCGGTTCTGCGGCCGTCGCGTCCAGCCGATCAGGCCGGCGAGTACGAACGACCAGCTGACGAAGAGCCCCAGCGCAATCGCGAGGACCGGGTGCTGCTCGTGGTCGCTCGTGCCCGTCAGGGCGACGGCGAGGCCGCCTGCAGCGAGTGCAGCCGGCCCGAAATAGAGCCAGGGCCGCCGAACCGCGGTCACGACGTCACAAGAAGAGCCGCAATCGCGGCTCCGGACAGCTCAGCCTTCGGGACGAATCCGTTGGCGCCGGATTCACGGATGCAGCATCCGTAATCGGCGCCGTCCCGGCTCGACGTGAGGACGACCGCAGGCGGGTCCTCGAGCTTCCGCAGGCGCTCGGCGACTTGGAAGCCGTCGAGGTCCGGCAGTTGGACGTCGAGCAGGACGAGGTCCGGGTGAAGCTCCCGGGCAACGGCCACCGCCGTCTCCCCGTCCGCGGCCTCGCCGACGACCTCGTAACCCTCCGCCTGGAGCAGCGTCCGGGCGCTCGCCCGAAAGCTGGGATGGTCGTCGACGATCAGCACTGTCATATGCATAGTTTCGCCAGCCTCGGTCGGAGTCCGTATACGGCTATCCACACTCTTGTCTAGGCGCGCGCCTCAGCCGGCTCACGGGGTTGACCTCCGGCGACGGAGGCCGGAGCGGTCGGGATCTCGACATAGAACACTGAACCGCGGTCTCGGTTCGGCTCGACCCAGATCCGGCCCTTGACTCGCTTGACGAGCTCCCGGGAGATGTAAAGGCCGAGGCCGGTCCCGCCGATCCCGCGGCTCATGTGCGGATCGAGGCGATAGAACTTCTCGAAGATCCGAGCTTGCTCGGCCGGTGGGACGCCCAGCCCCTGGTCGGCGACCTCGAACCTCACGTGAGCATCGCGCGCCTCGAGCCTGATGCGGATTGCACCGCCGTCGGGGGAGTACTTGATGGCGTTGTCGACCAGGTTCGCCAGCACCTGCCGGAGCTCGCCCGCGTCGGCCGCGACGTCGGGTAGGTCGTCCGTCGGTGCTTCGAGGTCGACGGTCACGTTCTCGGGGAGATGGGTGCGGGCGGCGTCGATGACGCTCTCTGTCAGCCCGCGGGCGTCGCAGCACTCGATCTGAAGCTCGAGGCTACCGGCGTCGAGCTGGCTCGCCAGCAGGAGGTCGTTGACGATGTCCGCCAGTCTCGCCGACTCCGCCACGATCACCTCGAGGAGCTTGGAGTGGAGCTCCTGTTCCAGCTCGAGATCGTCGCGCGTCAGCGTGAGGGCCGAGCCGTAGATGGCTGCGAGCGGCGTCCGGACCTCGTGCGAGACCGTGGCCACGAGGTCCTGCCGGAGCTCCTCGAGCGCACGCTCCTCCGTCAGATCGCGGAACGCGTAGACGGTTCCTTCGTCGAACCCCACCCCGGAAATCGAGATCCAGCGCTCGCCTGCGGGAAGCTCGAGCGGCACGGTCTCGGCCGCGGCCGGCCCGGGCGCTCCGGCGACGCGGACCCGCGCCGACAGGGGGAGCCATCCCGGGAGCACGTCTTCGGCGCGGCGGCCGACGACGTCCGCGCGCCGGAGGGCGGTGAGCGCCTCGGCGGCTCGGTTCCAGAGGCGGATGACACCCTCCTGGTCCACGAGGAACACGCCGTCTCCCACCGTCTCCAGCACGCGTGCCGCCTGCGCGCGCTCCTCGACCTCGCGGTAGAGCTGCGCGTTCTCGATTGCCGTCCCTGCACGCCGTGCGAGCTCCTCTGCGAGGGCCAGGTCACTCGGGCCGTAGCGGCGGCCTGACTCTGCGGACACGAAGGACATCACGCCGAAGACGCGTCCCCGGGCGAAGAGCGGCACGCACATGTAGCTCTGGAAGCCGAGCTCGCGCGCCAGGCCCAGATGGAGGTCGTCGGCGGCGCGCGCGGCGAGCATCTCCTCAGTAATCTCGGGCACCAGCTCGCTACGTTCGGTGCGTAGCACACGCGGCGGGCCGTGCGGAGCGTCGCGGCCTTCCGGGGATCGTCGCGCGAGCTCGAGTGCAGTGTCGATCTTCTGCGGATCGACATGCTCGACGGTCAGCGTCCTGAGCCTGTCCCGCTCGAGCACGTCGACTCGGGTCCAGTCCGCAATGCGCGGCACGGCGAGCTTCGCGACGGCGGTGAGCGTGCTCCGGTAGTCGAGCGAGCCGGCGAGCGCTTCGCCCGCTTCGACGAGGAACCGCTGTGCCTCCTCCGCGCGCTTCTGGTCGTCGATGTCGGTGTTCGACCCGAACCACTTCACGATCTCGCCGCGGCGGTCGTGCATCGGGAGCGCGCGAGTGAGATGCCAGCGATACGCGCCGTCCAGGGCACGGCGAAGACGAGCCTCGTTCTCGTATTGATGCCCCGTGTCGAGCGCCTGCTGCCAGCGCTCCAGCAGCTGCGGCAGGTCGTCCGGGTGGACGACGGACGGCCACCCGTCCGCGAGCATGTCGGCAAACGACGCGTCGAAATAGTCGAGGACGCGCTGGTTCACGTAGTCGAGCTGACCGTTTGGCAACGCGGTCCAGATCTGATCGGGCTGTGACTCGGCAAGGAAGCGGTATCGCTCCTCGCTCTCTCGACGCAGCTCGGCGAGCTCTTGCTCCTTGAGCTGCTCGGCCTGGCGGCGCAACTGTTCGTTCTTCTCGTGCAGCTCGATGAAGACCGCGACCTTCGAGCGCAGCACATTGGGGTCGAACGGCTTGAAGACGTAGTCGACCGCGCCCGCCGAGTAGCCGCGGAAGACGTGCTCCTCGTCTTTGGAGATTGCCGTCACGAAGATGATCGGTATGTGCTTCGTACGCTCGCGCTGCTTGATCAGCGCCGCCGTTTCGAAGCCGTCGAGGTCCGGCATCCGCGCGTCGAGGAGGATCACCGCGACCTCGTGATGCAGAAGCTGGCGCAGTGCGTCCTCGCCGGAGCCCGCATGGAGAAGGTTCTGTCCGAGCGGCTCGAGGATCGCGTCGAGCGCGACGAGATTTTGAGGGAGGTCATCGACAAGCAGGATGTTCGCTTTGTTCGTCATCGTCGCGTGACCCCCGGGGGAACTTCCCGGTTCCCCCGGAGCCCCCTCCACTGGTCCGCTTGTGCGGACAGGCGGCTCCGACGCCCATCGACCAGAAGGACGTTCGCGATCAGGCCGTTGTCCCTTCGGGCTTGCGCGGTTGCACCCACAGGCCATAGATGAACGGGCCGATCTCCTCGAGCGGCAGGATCGCGTCCGCCACCGTCGCGGCGATCGCGGCGTCCGGCATCGAACGGCGCGCCGCGCCGGCCGGGTCCTGGACGATCGCAACACCGCCACGCTGCTTGATCCGGGCGAGCCCGGCCGCCCCGTCCACGTTGGCGCCCGTCAGGATGATGCCGATCACGCCGGCGCCGTAGGCGTCGGCCGCCGAGTCGAACAGGACGTCGATCGACGGGCGGGCGTACTGCACCCGCTCGTCCACCGAGAGGGTAAACCACCCGCGCTCGACGAGCAGGTGATAGTCGGGCGGAGCCAGGTAGACGTGGCCGCGCTCGATCGGAAGCTTGTCGTCGACGTCGGTGACGGGTCGACCGATCTGGGTGGCGAGCAGCCCGCCGAGGGTCTCGTCCAGGGAATCCGGGTGGCGGTGCTGGGCGACCACGATCGGAACATCGACCTCGTCCGGAAAGCCGGCGAGGACGCGGCCGACGGCGTCGAGCCCACCCCACGAAGCGCCGATGGCGACGAGGTCGTACACGGCTACGCGACCTTCCGGTAGAGCTTCTCGGCCGGATCGAGCTCTTCGTAGCGGTCCTCGTGCGGGCTCTGACGGATCGACTCTCTGTGGCCGAGCCCGAGGACACCGAACGTGACGAGGCTCTCGTAGAACAGCCTGTGCACCCGCTCCTGGAGCGCGCGATCGAAGTAGATCATCACGTTCCGGCAGACGATCACGTTGAACTCGTTGAAGGAGCGGTCGGAGACGAGGTTGTGCTGCGCGAAGACGACGTTGTCGACGAGGGAACGCTGGAACTGCGCCCCGTCGTACTTGGCGAGGTAGTACTCCGAGAACGCCCGCGAGCCGCCGGCATTGATGTAGTTCTGGGTGTACTCCCGCATCTTGTCGAGTGGGAACACGCCTGCCCGGGCTCGCTCTACCACGGCCTCGTTGATGTCCGTGGCGTAGATGCGGGTCCGGTCGTACAACCCTTCTTCCTCTAGCAGGATCGCGATTGAGTACACCTCTTCCCCCGTGGAGCAGCCGGCGATCCAGACCCGTGTGAAGGGATACGTCCGCAACATGGGGACGACCTTCTGGCGGAAGGCCGAGTAGAAGGCCGGGTCGCGGAACATCGACGTGACGTTGATCGACAGGTCGAGCAGCAGGCGTTCCATGCAGGCAGGGTCGTGCAGAAGGCGGTTTTGCAGCGCCGAGATCGTCGACAGGCCCTCCGCGTAGACGCGGCGCCACACGCGCCGGCGCAGCGAGGCCGGCGCGTACTCGCGGAAGTCGAAGCCGTACTGACGGAAGACGCCCTCGAGCAGCAGCGAGAGCTCGATCTCCTCGAGATCGACCTGGCTCTGCGGCCTTTCCGCTGCCTCCGCCGCTTCCCGAGCTGCGTCGACCCGCGCCATGCCTCAGCCGTAGAGCCAGACTCGCATCAGCGAGAGGAGCTGGTCGGTATCGACGGGCTTTGCGATGTAATCCGACGCGCCGGCGGCGATGGCCTTCTCCCGGTCGCCCTTCATCGCCTTCGCCGTGAGGGCGATGATCGGCAGTTGCCGGAACTGCTCCTCCGAGCGGATCGCGCGCGTCGCCTCGTAGCCGTCGAGCTCCGGCATCATGATGTCCATCAGCATGAGGTGAACGCCCGAATCCCGATGCAGCGCTTCGATCGCCTCCTTGCCGTTCTCCGCGTACAGCACCTCCATGCCGTTCGCCTCGAGGACGCTCGTCAGCGCGAAGACGTTCCGGACGTCGTCGTCCACGATCAGGATCCGCTTGTCCTTGAAGACCTCCTCCGCGGAATGCAGCTGCTCGAGCATCCTCCGCTTCGCCGCGGGGAGCTTCCGCTCGACTCGGTGGAGGAAGAGGGAGGTCTCGTCGAGCAGGCGCTCCGGCGAGCTCGCGTCCTTGATCACGATCGCGTCGGAGAACTTTCGGAGCTTTGTCTCCTCGCTCCGCGTCAGCTGCTTCCCTGTGTAGACGATCACGGGAATCGACGAGAAACGTTCGTCCCCCTTGATGCGCTCGAGGAAGTCGAAGCCGCCCATCTCGGGCAGCTTGAGATCGAGCACGATGCAGTCGTAGCGCCTGTGTTCGAGGGCCTCCAGGGCTTCCTCGCTCGAGGACACGCCGGTCGCCTCGACGTCGTCGCCGCTTCCGATCAGCTGGACGACTGAGTTTCTCTGTGACTCGTCGTCCTCGACGAGCAGCAGCCGCCTGACGTCGCGGTCGATGAAGCTACGGATCTCGCCGAAGGTCTCCTCGAGGCCCTCCTTCGAGATCGGCTTCTCGAGGAAGGCGACGGCGCCCGCCTTGAGAGCGTTGTGCCTTCCCTCGCCGGCCGACACGATGTGCACCGGGATGTGACGCGTCTCGGGATGGTGCTTCAGATGGTCGAGCACCGTCCAGCCGTCCATGACCGGCAGCTTCATGTCGAGGATGATCGCGTCGGGCTTGAACTCGTGGGCGAGCGCGAGCCCCGAGTCGCCGCGGAGCGCGACGAGGCCCTTGAAGCCGCGGTCCCGCGCGACGTCGAGCTCGGTGCCGGCGAGCTCCGGGTCGTCCTCGACGATGAGCACGACGCGATCGCCCTGCTGGATCTCGTCCCGGTCGTCCCGGACGTCGCTCGGCAGGAGCAGGGCGGGGTCGAGCTCCGGCGCCGGCCCGGGGACCGCGGGAGCGCGTCGTTCGCCGATCTCGGCGATCTCGTCTGGGAATACGACGGCGTCGTGCGGCGCTTCCTCCCGCGGGGCGTGCTCGACCGGCCGGTACCTCGCAGGGAGGAAGAGGGTGAACGTGCTGCCCTCTCCGACGGCGCTCTCGACGTGGATCTCGCCTCCCAGCAGCCTTGCGATCTCTCGGCTGATCGAAAGCCCGAGCCCCGTCCCGCCGTAGCGCCGGCTCGTCGTGCCGTCTGCCTGCTGGAACGCCTCGAAGATGAGCCGGAGCTTGTCGCGTGGGATGCCGACTCCGGTGTCCACGACGGCGAGCTCGATCACCGAATCGGCCCTCGCGAGAGCCTCGCTCGCGAACTGCCGTCCCTCGGCGACTCCGACGCGCAGCTTGACCGCGCCCTCCTCCGTGAACTTGAACGCGTTCGAGAGCAGGTTCTTGAGGACTTGCTGCAACCGCTGTTCGTCCGTCTCGATCGTCGGCGGGACGTTTGCGCCGCGCACCTCGATCTCGAACTCGAGGGCCTTGTCCTCGGCGATCGGCCGGAACGAACGTTCGACGAAATCGCGGACGTCGGACAGCTTGACGTCCTCGACGTTGAGCCCCATGCGGCCGGCTTCGACCTTCGAGAGGTCGAGGATGTCGTTGATCAGGTCGAGCAGATCGGAGCCGGCGCTGTGAATCGTGTTCGCGAACTCGATCTGCTTCTCGTTGAGGTTGTTGTCGGGATTGTCCGCGAGTAGCTTCGCGAGGATCAGCAGCGAGTTGAGCGGCGTGCGCAGCTCGTGCGACATGTTCGCGAGGAACTCCGACTTGTAGCGTGACGACAGCGCGAGCTGCTCCGCCTTCTCCTCGAGAGCCGCCCGCGCGAGCTCGATCTCGCGGTTCTTGATCTCGATGCGCCGATTCTGCTCCTCGAGCAGCTGTGCCTTTTCCTCCAGCTCCTCGTTCGTCTGCTGCAGCTCCTCCTGCTGGGTCTGGAGCAGCTCCTCCGAAGCCTTGAGGGAAGCCGCCTGCTCCTCGAGCTCCTTGTTCGTCTGCTGGAGCTCTTCCTGCTGTGCCTGCAGCTCCTCGGACTGGCTCTGCAGCTCCTGCGTCAGCTGCTGCGACTGTCCGAGCAGCTCCTCGGTGCGCATGTTCGCCTGGATCGTGTTCAGGACGACACCGATCGACTCGGCCAGCTGCTCGAGGAAGGTCTGCTGCACGGGCGTGAACCGCTGGAACGAGCCGAGCTCGAGCACGGCCAGGACCTGATCCTCGAACAGGACGGGCAGCACGATGAGGTTGACCGGTGCCGACTCCCCGAGCCCGGACGTGATGCGGACGTAGTCGTCCGGCGCCTGCGTGACGAGGATCGGCTTCAGCTCGAGCGCGGACTGCCCGACGAGGCCCTCCCCGATGGCGAAGCGTGTCGGGACGTTCTTGCGCTGCTTGTACCCGTACGTCGCGATCAGGCGCAGCTCGAAGTCGTCCCCTTCGCCGCCGGGCGTGTCCATCAGGAAGAACGCGCCGTGCTGTGCACCGACGAGCGGCGTCAAGTCCGACATGATCAGTCGAGAGACCGTCTCGAGGTCCCGCTCTCCCTGCAGCATGCCAGTGAAGCGAGCCATGTTGGAGTTGAGCCAGTCCTGCTCCTGGTTGGTGCGCGTCGTCTCGGCGAGATTGCCGATCATCTGGTTGATCGTGTCCTTCAGCTCGGCGACCTCGCCTTCCGCCTCGACGGCGATCGTCCGGGTGAGATCCCCCTGGGTCACCGCCTGTGAGACCTCGGAGATCGCGCGGAGCTGCGTCGTCAGCGTTCCGGCGAGCTGGTTCACGTTGTCCGTGAGTCCCTTCCAGACGCCACTGACGCCGCCGACCTGCGCCTGAACGCCGAGCTTGCCCTCGGTGCCGACTTCACGCGCGACGCGCGTGACCTCGTCGGCGAACGAGGAGAGCTGGTCGACCATCGTGTTGACGGTGTTCTTCAGCTCGAGGATCTCCCCGCGCGCATCGACGGTGATCTGCTTGCTCAGGTCGCCGAGGGCGACGGCGGTCGTGACGTCGGCGATGTTCCGCATCTGGTTCGTCAGGTTGTCGGCCATCGCGTTCACGTTGTCGGTGAGGTCCTTCCAGGTCCCGGACACGCCCTTCACGTTCGCCTGACCGCCGAGCTTGCCCTCCGTGCCGACTTCGCGGGCGACGCGCGTGACCTCGTCGGCGAAGGAGGAGAGCTGGTCGACCATCGTGTTGATCGTGTTCTTGAGCTGGAGGACCTCGCCCTTGACGTCGACGGTGATCTTCTTCGAGAGGTCGCCGGTCGCGACCGCGGTCGTCACCTCGGCGATGTTCCGCACCTGGGTCGTGAGGTTGTCCGCGAGCGTGTTCACGTTGTCCGTCAGCGCCTTCCACGTCCCGCTGACGCCCTCGACATTGGCCTGCCCGCCGAGGCGCCCGTCCGTGCCGACCTCTTTGGCGACGCGTGTCACCTCCGCTGCGAACGTGCGGAGCTGGTCGACCATCGTGTTGACGGTCTCTTTGAGCTGGAGCACCTCGCCGCGGGCGTCGACGGTGATCTTCTTCGAGAGGTCGCCGGTCGCGACGGCGGTCGTGACCTCGGCGATGTTGCGGACCTGGCCCGTGAGGTTGCCGGCCATGGCGTTGACGTTGTCCGTCAGCGCCTTCCAGGTGCCGGAGACGCCCTCGACGTTCGCCTGCCCGCCGAGGCGGCCCTCGGTGCCGACCTCGCGGGCGACGCGCGTGACCTCGTCGGCGAAGGACGAGAGCTGGTCGACCATCGTGTTGATGGTGTTCTTCAGCTCGAGCACCTCGCCGCGGGCGTCGACAGTGATCTTCTTCGAGAGGTCGCCCGTCGCGACCGCGGTCGTGACCTCGGCGATGTTCCGCACCTGGTCGGTCAGGTTCGACGCCATCCCGTTCACGCTCTGCGTCAGCTGACGCCACGTCCCCGAGACGTCCTCGACCTCCGCCTGGCCGCCGAGGCGTCCCTCGGTGCCGACCTCGGTGGCGACGCGGGTGACCTCGTCAGCGAAGGCGGACAGCTGGTCGACCATGGTGTTGATCGTGTTCTTGAGCTCGAGGATCTCCCCGCGCGCGTCGACCGTGATCTTCCGCGACAGGTCGCCGTTGGCGACGGCGGTCGTCACGTCGGCGATGTTGCGGACCTGGTTCGTGAGGTTGTCGGCGAGCTGGTTGACGTTCCCTGTCAGCTCGCGCCACGTACCGCTGACACCCTTCACCTCCGCCTGCCCGCCGAGCCGTCCTTCGGTTCCGACCTCTTTCGCGACGCGGGTGACCTCGTCCGCGAAGGCGGAGAGCTGGTCGACCATCGTGTTGATCGTGTTCTTGAGGCGGAGGACCTCGCCCTTCGCGTCTACGGTGATCTTGCGCGACAGGTCGCCTTTTGCGACCGCCGTCGTGACGTCGGCGATGTTGCGGACCTGGTCGGTCAGGTTGGCCGCCATCCCGTTGACGCTGTCGGTGAGCGCTTTCCACGTTCCGGCCACGCCCGGCACGTCCGCCTGGCCGCCGAGCTTCCCTTGGGTGCCGACCTGGCGGGCGACGGTCGTGACCTGCTCCGCGAAGACGCGCAGCGTGTCGATCATGGAGTTGATCGTGTCCGCGAGCGCCGCGACCTCGCCCTTCGCCTCGATCGTGAATTTCTGAGCCAGGTCGCCGTCGGCGACTGCGGTGACGACCTTGGCGATGCCGCGCACCTGAGTCGTGAGGTTGCCGGCCATGAAGTTGACGTTGTCCGTCAGGTCCTTCCACGTGCCGCTGACGCCCTTGACCGTCGCCTGGCCCCCGAGCTTTCCTTCGGTGCCGACCTCGCGGGCGACGCGCGTGACCTCGTCGGCGAAGGAGGAGAGCTGGTCGACCATCGTGTTGATGGTGTCCTTCAGCTCGAGCACCTCCCCGCGGGCGTCGACCGTGATCTTCTTCGTCAGATCGCCGTTTGCAACCGCCGTCGTGACGTCGGCGATGTTCCGCACCTGCGAGGTCAGGTTCGACGCCATGAGGTTCACGTTGTCCGTGAGCTCGCGCCAGATCCCGGACAGCCCTTTGACGCGAGCCTGTCCGCCGAGGACGCCCTCGGTGCCGACCTCGCGCGCGACGCGGCTGACCTCGGCCGCGAACGAGCTCAGCTGGTCGAGCATCGTGTTCACCGTGGTGCCGATGCGCAGGAACTCGCCGCGCAGCGGCCGTCCTTCGATCTTGAGCGACATCTTCTGCGAAAGATCTCCGTCCGCCACGGCGTCGAGCACGCGCGACACCTCGATCGTCGGCCGCACGAGATCGTCGATCAGCGTGTTGACCGAGTCCACCGACTCGGCCCAGTTTCCCTTTGCTCCCTTGACCTGTGCGCGCTCGGTCATTCGGCCCTCGCGGCCGATGAGCCTGCCGATCCGGCCGAGCTCGCCGGTTAGCGCTTCCTGCCTGCCGACCAGCTGGTTGAACGTCTTCGCCACGTCGCCCATGACTCCGCTCTTCCGTGCGGGCAGGCGCACGCCGGCCTCTCCGTCCCTCGCCGAGCGGAGAGCGTGGAGCAGGTCCTGCAGGTCTTGTCGCTTGACCACGATGGTGCCGTCACCGGCTCCGTCGGTCGAGGAGGACGCACGACGGGTGGTCCTCCGCGTTCGGCTCTGAGTCTCTCCTACAGCCACAGCTGACTCCTTTGTGCGAGGGATGGGTTCCGCGTCCGCCGGTGGACTGGGGCGGCGCGTCTGCCGGCTATGCGTGAGGGACTTCGTCCCCGGGGGGCAAATCTTACTCCCGTGGAGGAAAAGAGCCTGGAAATTCGAGGGCCTCGGCCAGGTCCTGCCAGAGGTCTTCCACCGGCTCGAGGCCGACGCTCAGACGCAGCAGTCCGGGTGGGACGCGGTCTCCTTCCCACCGGGCGCGCGACTCGAGCAGCGAGTCCACGCTGCCGAGACTCGTGGCGTTCGTGATCAAACGCAGGGACGTCTCGACGCGACGGGCTTCGTCGGCGCCGGCGACGTCGAACGACAGCAAGCCGCCGATGCCCGCGTAACGGACGACGCGCACGTTCGGATGGTCGGCGAGCCTCCGCGCCAGCTCGCGCGCAGACTCGGTCTGCCGCCGGACGCGCACGTCGAGCGTCTTCAGCCCGCGAAGGAGGAGGAAGCACGGGTCGGGAGCGGCGACGATGCCTGAGCGTGTCCGAAACTCGACGAGGCGCGCGGCGTCTTCCTCACGCTTGCACACGATGGCCCCGAGCAGCGCATCGTCGTGGCCGGCGAGGTACTTCGTGGCGCTGTGGAGGACGAAGTCGGCGCCGTGCTCGAGCGGTCGCAGGTGTACCGGTGTCGCGGCGGTGGCATCGACGACCACAGGCGCCGGATGGGCTGCTGCGGCCGCGAGATCGGGCATGGTCTGGAACGGGTTCGAGGGCGCCTCGAGCCAGACGAGGTCGACGCCGTCGGGAGGCGGGCCGGTCTGGTCGAACTCGACGTGACGCAGGCCCCAGCGTTCGAGCTCGCGGAAGGTGACGCCGGTCCCGAAATAGGCGCCCTCCGCCAACGCGATCGTTTTGCCGGGTGCGAGCGCCGAGAGTGCCAGCGCGGTGGTCGCACCGGCGCCCGAGGAGAAGAGGACGGCATGCCCGCCGTCCAGCTCACCGAGCCTGCGCTCGGCTTCGGTTCCCGTGGGATGGCCGTAGCGCTGATAGACGAACTCGCCCGGCTCGCCGTCCCGGTAGGGCCAGATCGTGGAGCGGTCGAGCATCCGACGACCTTAACCGCCCCGTTTTGCCGCCGCTTTGCCGCGGCTTGGCCGGTGTGACCGATGCTCGGGCGAACCACGACCGGGAGGACACCATGACTCGCCGCACCATCCGTCTCGCTCTCGCTTTCGTCGTCATGCTCGTGCCGGCGACCGCTCCCGCGGCCGTCGGGCAGGCGGGGGCATGGCGTCTCCTCCCGCCGGCACCCATCACTCCGGAATTCAATGCGCGCACGAGCGTCTGGACGGGTAAGGAGATGATCGTCTTCGGCCGCGACCAGCTCACCGCGCTCGACTCGCGCGGGAAGCCCTACGCCACGGGGGCCCTCAACGTTGCGGCTGCGTACGATCCGGGGGCGAACGCCTGGCACCGGCTCGACCCGCCGCGCCACACGACGGGCTTCATGGGGCTCAACGCCGTTTGGACCGGGAAGGAAATGCTCGTCTGGGGGCAGGGCACGCGTGAAGCCTTTAATCCGGCGACGAACGAGTGGCGGCGGCTACCGTCGTCGCGGCTCCTGGCCATTCACGACGGTTTCGCCGCGGTCGTCTGGACGGGGCGGGAGATGATCGGCTGGGGAGGCGGTTGCTGCGGCGACGCTTTCTCGGACGGCGTTGCGTACAACCCGGTGACGAACACATGGCGTGCTGTGCCGCGATCGCCGCTGCCGGGCAGCCAGCATCCGCTCGGCGCGTGGACCGGCAGGGAGATGATCGTGCTCGTCGGTAGGCGGGCCGCGGCCTACAACCCGGTGAGCAACGCCTGGCGGCCGCTTCGCCCGCTGCCGGCGCGTCGCGACAACGCCGCCGCGGTCTGGGACGGGCGTGAGCTCCTCTTGGTCGGCGGCGCCAGGGTCGGCTTCGCCTACGACGTCGCGCGGAATCGGTGGGCCTCGCTCCCGCCACTGGCGGCCGGTCGGGTCGGGAAGATCGCCGTGTGGACGGGCAAGCGACTTCTCGTCTGGGGAGGGAAGCGCGGCGGAGCAGCGTACGACCCGCGGACCAGGCGCTGGGCTCCTCTCACGCATGGGCCCCTTCCTGACCGGCTCGAGCCGACCGCCGTGTGGACGGGACGCTCGTGGATCGTGTGGGGCGGCGTCAGCACCAAAACGTGGGGGAAGTACGCGGCAATGGGTGCTGCTCTGACACTCCGCTAGAACTCGTCGGCGCGCCAAACGCGACGGCCGAACTGCTTCGCGAGCGGGTCGAAGACGACGAGGAACTGTTTCTTCAGGGCGGTTGCGCGCGCGTCGGCGGCCCGCGCGGCGGCCGGTGCGCGGCTGCCGCGCGGGCAGGACGTTCGAGCTCGCAGCCAGTCGCGGTAGATCCAGTCCGCGGCAATCGACGCGTGGCTCGCTCTCTGCAGCAGATTCGACGCCTGCAGCGCGGCGTCGCCCGAGGGGACCTGGAGCGCCGCGAGCTGTTCGAGCAGGCTCTGCCTGTTCCGCTGCACGTGATCGAGCTGTGCGGCGGCAACCTGTGCCGGAATGCTGCAGTCGAGGGCGCCGGCGATCGCTCGTTTCACCTCGACCCGCCCGTCGTGTGACTGCGCGAGGAAGTTCTCGACCTTGTAGGCGAACGAACGCAACTCTGGATTCTCGGACGCGGGCGGGCTGCCGCTGCTCGAGCCGCCGCCGTGAAGGAGCAGCGCGGTAGCGAGCGCGGCGGCGGCCAACACGCCGGCGCCAATGACGACTGCCAGTGTTCGTCGCCGGCTCGCCGGCGCATCTGCTGGTGCGGCCGGCATCGTCCGCGCCGGGCTCGGCGCCTGCAGCACCGGGTCCTGGCGCAACATCGCACCCTCGAGCTCGCGGAGCGACGAGCCCGGCTCGATCCCGAGCTCCTTCACGTACAGCTCGCGCGTTCGGCGGAAGAGCTCCAACGCGTCGGCTTGGCGGCCGGAGCGATAGAGCGCGAGCATCAGGAGCTCGCGGGGACGGTCCCGCAGCGGCTCGGCGTCCACGAGCGCCTCCAGGTCCGGAATGACGGCGGCACCGGCGCCGGTCACGAGCTCGGCGTGGAGACGATCTTCGAACGCGGCGAGCCGCATGTCCTCGAGCCGGTCGGCCGCCGGCTCGGCGAACGGCTCAGCGCGGAATTCGCGCAGCGCGGGCCCGCGCCAGAGCGCGAGCGCCTCGCGGAGGCCTGCCGCGGCCGCACCCGCATCGCCGCGCGCGAGCTCTTCCCGTGCTGCTGCGGCCAGCGCCTCGAAGCGATCGAGGTCGAGCTCGCCATCGGTCACGCGCAGCTCGTAGCCCGGCGGGCGCGTGACCAACCTGTCCGCCCCGAGCTCCTTCCGAAGCTGGGAGACGTAGACCTGAAGCGTCTTCGTCGCGCGTGCGGGCGGGTCGTCGCCCCACAGGTCGTCGATCAGTCGCTCGGTCGGAACGACGTGGTTTCGGTGTAGGAGAAGCAGCGCGAGCAGCGCGCGAGGCTTCGCCGCGGCGAGACGAATCGGCCTCCCGGCCACGACGGCCTCGAGGGGCCCAAGGAGCCGGAACTCGTCCACGCGACAGCCATACTAGGCTGCTCACATGGCGACAACGGACGATCGCGCCGACTCGACTCAGGCGAAGCTCGACCAGCTCCAGCAGCTACGCGACGAGGCCGAGCACGCCGGGACCGAGAAGGCCGTCGAGCGCCATCGCCGACAGGGGAAGCTGCTGGCGCGCGAGCGCCTCGTCGAGCTGCTCGATCCCGGCTCCTTCGTCGAGCTCGACCGCTACGTGCGCCATCGCGAGTCGAACTTCGGAATGCTCGAGCGCCGCCCATACGGCGACGCCGTCGTCACGGGCTACGGAACGATCTTCGGGCGGAAGGTGTTCGTCTTCTCGCAGGACTTCACCGTCTTCGGCGGGTCGTTGAGCGAGGTCTTCGCCGAGAAGATCTGCAAGGTCATGGACATGGCGCTCAAGTTCGGTTGCCCCGTGGTCGGGATCAACGACTCCGGTGGAGCGCGAATCCAAGAAGGGGTCGTCTCTCTGGCCGGTTACGCCGAGATCTTCTGGCGCAACGTCCAGGCCTCGGGCGTGATCCCCCAGATCTCGCTGATCATGGGCCCGTCCGCGGGCGGGGCGGTCTACTCGCCTGCGATGACGGACTTCGTCTTCATGGTCGAGGGAACGTCGTACATGTTCATCACGGGGCCAGACGTCGTGAAGACGGTGACCGGGGAGGAAGTGACGTTCGAGGAGCTCGGGGGCGCGACGACCCATGCTTCGAAGTCCGGCGTTGCCCACTTCACGGCTCCCGACGAGAAGTCCTGTCTCGAAGATGCGCGCTACCTCCTGTCGTTCCTGCCACAGAACAACCTCGACCCGCCGCCGTTCGCCGAGCCGTCGGATCCACGCGACCGCGAAGAGCCGGAGCTCGACACCCTGGTGCCGGACAACCCGAACAAGCCCTACGACATGCACGACGTCGTACGGCGTGTCGTCGACGACGGCTACTTCCTCGAGGTGCACGAGCGCTGGGCGGAGAACATCGTCTGCGGGCTCGCGCGGCTCGGCGGACACCCTGTCGGCGCCATCGGGAATCAGCCGCGCTCGCTCGCCGGCGTGCTCGACATCGACTCGTCGGTGAAAGCCGCGCGGTTCGTCCGCTTCTGCGATGCGTTCAACATCCCGCTCGTGACGTTCGTCGACGTCCCGGGCTTCCTGCCGGGGACACAGCAGGAGTGGGGCGGGATCATCAGGCACGGCGCGAAGCTCTTGTATGCCTACGCGGAGGCGACCGTGCCGAAGCTCACGGTGATCACGCGCAAGGCATACGGCGGCGCGTACGACGTCATGAGCTCCAAGCACATCCGTGCGGACTTCAACTTCGCGTGGCCGACCGCCGAGGTCGCGGTCATGGGCCCCGAGGGCGCCGTCAACATCATCTTCCGCAAGGAGCTGGAGGAGGCGGACGATCCGGACGCCCGTCGGGCGGAGCTGATCGCCGACTACCGCGAGCGCTTCGCCAATCCATACTCGGCGGCAGAGCGTGGTTACGTCGACGAGGTGATCGAGCCGAGGCGTACCCGGCCGGCGCTCATAGACGCGCTCGAGACAGCGCAGACGAAGCAAGAGCCGCGCCCGCGGCGCAAGCACGGCAACATCCCTCTCTGAGCCGGCGCGCTACGAAGCGAGAGCCGGCACGAGGACGGGCTGGGTCGGCCGCTCCTCGAGCTCCTCGAGCTCTTCGACCTCCTCCGCGATCGCCCCGACGATCCGGGGCTCGAACTGCGTTCCCGCGCAGCGGCGGAGCTCGGCGAGCGCCGCTCGCGACGAGCGCTTCGGCCGGTAGACGCGGTCCGAGGTCATCGCGTCGTACGCATCGGCGACGAGGATGATCCGGGCGCCGAGCGGGATCTGATCGCCGATCAGGCGGTCGGGGTAGCCGGCGCCGTCCCAGCGCTCGTGATGGTGAAGGACGATGTTCGCAACGGGATCGACGCCCAGACTGTCGAGCATGCGGAAGCCGATCTGCGGATGACGCTCGAGGACGAGCCGCTCCGAATCGGTGAGCGTGCCGTCCTTGCGCAGGATCTCTTCCGGGATCGCCAGCTTGCCGAGGTCGTGCAGGCTGCCTGCGAGCCGGGTGAGCTCGACCTGCTCGTCGTCGAGCCCCAGCCTCCGCGCAATTCGCGCGGCAAGCTCGCTGACGCGTGCGGAGTGGCTGCCGGTGTAGGTGTCGCGGGCATCGACCGCCTTCGCGAGCGAGGCGGCGGCGCGGTAGCGCGCGGCCTCGTCGGGCCCTGCCGCCAGACGCTTCAGCTCGGCGACCTCGACGACGTCCGGCCTGTAGAGGCGCACGCGATTCTTGCCGTGCTCCTTCGCCCAGTACAGCGCGCTGTCCGCCAGCCGGATCAGCTCGTCGCGGCCGTGCCCCTGGACCGGGAACACCGCGAGTCCTGCGCTGACCGTCACCTCGCCGATGTCGTCGAACTCGACGGCGCCAATACGCTCGACGATCGAGCGTCCGGCCGCGAGTGCCTTCTGCTCGTCGAGGCCGACCAGCAAGAGCGCGAACTCGTCGCCTCCTAGCCGAAACGCCTCGCCGCCCTGCCGCAACCGGCTCGAGACCTGCGAGAGCACGCGGTCGCCGGCGGGATGGCCGAAGTGGTCGTTGATCGTCTTGAAGTTGTCGACGTCCAGGAAGCAGAGCGTCAGCGGAGTTCTCTGCTCCTCGGCCGAGCGGAGCTCGCGTTGCAAGCGCTCGTGGAAATGCCGGTGGTTGCCGAGGCCGGTGAGCGGGTCGGTGAGCGCGAGCCGCATCGCGCTCAGCGCCCGGTGTGTCGATCGCTGATAGAGGGCGATCGCGAGGAGCGGGCCGACGAGCGCAATCGAGATGACGGGTGAGCGTTGCCACAGCACGACGAGCATCAGCGCCGCGGAGGCCATGAACGCAAACGGCACGATCGTCGCGCGGACATGCGCCCTGACGAGGCCCCGGTACTTCTGGCCGGTGCTGAGCGCGATCGCGGCGGAGATCAGGATCATGTTCACCCAGTAATCCGCCGTTGCTGCCACGGCGACGCGGGAGAACAGCGCACCGACGGTGTCGCCGTGAATCGGGGAGATGAGCACTCCGGCCGTGAACGCGACCAGCGCGAGGACGGCGACGTTGAAGGCGATCCGCTGGAGCGGCCTGTGCTCCGACAGCATGATGATGGAGGTAGCCATGACGAGCAGTAGTGTCCCCGCGGCCCAGCCGAAGAGCACGATCGCCGCGACCGCGAACACGAAGGTCAGTGAGATCACGCCGCCGCCGGTCTCGGAGCTGATCGGCACCGGGAACCGCTCGGCCACGGTCGCGGCGGCGACGAGCGCCGCGAGGCTGATCAGCGTGCGGCCGCTGTGCGCGGTTGTCGCGAACTCGTAGGCGGCCGCGACGAGGACCCCGAGCCCGCCAAGGCAAACGGGGACGATGAGGGCGGTTAGCCTGCGGTGCGCGGCCGCCGGGGAGCTCATGTCAGATCTCTAGAACCAGGTGAACTGGTCCCACCTGAACTGCCCAAGCGCGGCTGCGACGAGGACGAAGACGGCGATGAGACCAATCAGCTTGGGCTTCCACTGCAACATGCATACCTCCGGAAGGACGACCAGACCCCACGATTGTTCCGTCACCGCACTCCGGTCGTATCCCCCGGGCGGGGGATTTCCCGTAGCGTGGGGGCGCGTGGACGTCGAGATCGTCCCTGAGCCCACTCCGGACGAGCGTCGTGCGATCGTGCTTGCGCTACGCCTCGAGGAAGCCGAGCGAGCGGCGCCGACGGCGTGGCGACGCGTCGGGTTCGAGCCGTCCGAGGACGATCAGGCTGCCGCGCCGGTCCGCCAGAGGCGCGGCGCCGCGCGCGCATAGTCGAGACCCGAGATCCAGGTCAGCACGAAGGCGATCAGCAGGGCCCACCACGCGAAGTCGTCCCGCCATGCGCCGGCGGCGGCAAAGCCGCCGACCGCGGCGGCGATCGCCTGCGACCAGGTCTTGAGCTTCCCGAGATCGCGCGCATGGAGCACCACGCCGCGCTCGAGGGCTGCCAGGCGGAGGGCCGTCACGAGGAACTCACGCACGACGATCAGCGCCACCATCCAGCCCGGGGCGACGCGCTGGTCGACGAGCATGACCAGGACAGCGAGGACGAGGATCTTGTCCGCTGCGGGATCGAGCAGCGAGCCGAGCGGGGAGGAGTGGCCGCGGCTGCGCGCGATTCGTCCGTCGAACCAATCCGTCGACATTGCCACTGCGAAGAGGACCGTGGCCCAGTAGTTGTGCCCATCGAAGTCCCACGCGTAGAGGAGGACGACGAGCGGGACGGAGGCCGCGCGCGAGATCGTCAGGGCGTCGGGAAGGCTCACTGCCGGAGAGAATACGAATGGCCGTGCCTCTTTTCAGCAAAGTCCTCGTCGCCAACCGCGGAGAGATCGCGATTCGCGTCTTCCGCACGGTGCGCGAGCTCGGGATCGGCTCAGTGGCCGTTTACTCCGAGGCGGATCGGGCCGCGCTGCACGTCTCGTATGCCGACGAGGCGTACCTGATCGGCGGCGGGCCGGCCGCGGAGAGCTATCTGCTGCAGGACCGGATCATCGAGACGGCGCGGCGCGCAGGCGCCGAGGCCGTCCATCCTGGCTATGGCTTCCTGGCGGAGAACGCGGCGTTCGCGCGCGCGTGTGCGGATGCAGGGCTGGTGTGGGTCGGTCCGCCGCCGGAGGCCATCGAAGCCATGGGATCGAAGATCGAGGCGCGCGAGCGGATGCTGGCGGCGGGGGTTCCGATCATCCCGGGGGTGACCGAGCCGGTGGAGTCCGCGGGCGAGGCGCGCCGCCTCGCTGACGAGCTCGGCTGGCCGATTGCGATCAAGGCTTCGGCCGGAGGTGGAGGAAAGGGCTTGAAAGTCGTGCGCAGCTCGGACGAGGTCGAGCGTGCGTTCGAGTCGGCGCGGCGCGAAGGAGAGGCGTACTTCTCGGACCCGGCGGTCTACGTGGAGCGCTACTTGGAGGACCCGCGGCACGTCGAGGTGCAGGTTCTCGCCGACTCGAGCGGCAACGTCATTCACCTCGGCGAGCGTGACTGCACCATCCAGCGGCGCCATCAGAAGCTCGTCGAGGAGACGCCCTCGCCGGCGGTCGATGCCGAGCTGCGGGAGCGAATCGGCCGGATCGCCCTCGATGCGGCCCGGGCGGTCGACTATCGGAGCGCCGGAACGATCGAGGGCCTTCTCTCGCGCGACGGCGAGTACTTCTTCCTCGAGATGAACACGCGCATCCAGGTCGAGCACACCGTGACGGAGATGGTCACAGGGCTTGATCTCGTCCGCGAGCAGTTGCTGATCGCAGCGGGACGTCCATTATCGGTGCGGCAGGAAGACGTTCGTCTCGAGGGCCACGCGCTCGAGTGCCGCATCAACGCCGAGGACGCATCGAACGGTTTCCGGCCGTCCCCCGGCACGATCGCGCGGTATCAGGAGCCGGCGGGGCCGGGCGTTCGCGTCGACTCGGGCGTGGCCGCCGGCAGCGAGATCTCGCCGCTATACGACCCGATGATCGCCAAGCTGATCGTGCATGACATCGACCGTGAGCACGCGCGCCGCCGAATGCTCCGCGCGCTCGACGAGTTCTCGGTCGACGGTGTCAAGACCTTGATCGGGTTTCACAAGGCGCTGCTCACGCACCGGTGCTTCATCGAGGGGGAGACGTGCCACGGCATCGTCGAGTCTGAGCTGCTGGCCGCGCGGGCGGCGGAGCTCGAAGACGGGCGGCCGGCCGGAGCCGTCGCGGCCGGCGGCGCCGCGTTCCAGGAGTCGGTTCGCCCTGTCGAGGTCGACGGGCGCCGCTTCGAGGTACGGCTCCTGCGCCCAGAGCCGGGATTCGTCGAGCTCGCGCGGCGCCGGCGCGAGCGCTCGCGCGGGCGGGGCGGGGCGGGTGCGGGCCGAGACGCCGTTGTCAGTCCGATGCAGGGGACGGTGCTCGCCGTTGAAGTCGCCGAGGGCGACGAGGTCGAGGCGGGCGAGGTGCTGTGCATCGTCGAAGCGATGAAGATGGAGAACGAGGTCCACGCTCATCGGAGCGGTCGCGTGACCGAGCTCTCGGTAACGGCAGGCCAACCGGTGACGACGGGGCAGGTGATCTGCGTCGTGACCGCGGACTGAAGATCGGCACACATCCGGCGCAGACACGCAGAGCTCTCGCCGGTATCGTCGATCGCAGTGTGGGTGGTGGGTAACACCCCACCCGGGTGGGGGTGTCGCGCGCGGGCGCGCACATACGCGCGCGTCTACAAAGGAACGCGTGGAGCGGGGGGACGCGGCCCCGCGGGCACGAGCAACGCGGCGACGCGCCGCGAGGCCCGGGTAGAGTCCGCCGCCGGTGGACCTGTACGAGTATCAGGGCAAACAGCTCTTCGCGCGCTTCGGCATTCCGGTCTCCGAGGGACGCCTCGCGACGAGCCCCGAGGAGGCGCGCGCGGCAGCCGACGACCTTGGGGGCCCCGTCGTGGTGAAGGCTCAGGTGCTCACCGGCGGCCGCGGGAAGGCAGGCGGCATCAAGCTCGCGGGCGATCCCCCGGACGCCGAGGCGAAGGCGCGCGAGATCCTCGGGCTCGACATCCGCGGGCACGTCGTCCGCAGGCTGTGGATCGAGAAAGCCTCGGACATCGCAAATGAGTACTACCTCTCCGTCACGTTCGACCGCGGCGCGAAGAAGGCGCTGTACATGCTCACGACCGAGGGGGGCGTCGAGATCGAGCAGGTCGCCGAGGAGAATCCCGACGCACTGGCGCGGCTCCACGTCGACCCGCTCGAGGGATTTCAGCCTTACCAGGGCCGCCGTCTGATCTACGGCGCCGGGATCGACGATCCCAACGAGCAGAAACAGATCCTCGCGATCATCCAGAAGCTCTACCGCTGCTTTGTCGACTCCGACGCAATGCTGTGCGAGATCAACCCGCTGATCGTGACGCCCGACGGGCAGGTGCGTGCGCTCGACTCGAAGTTCACAGTCGACGACAGCGCGCTCTTCCGCCATCCCGACATCGCCGAGATGCGGGACGTCGAGGCGGCGGATCCGCAAGAACGCTTCGCGCGCGAGAAAGGCGTCACGTACGTCAAGCTCGACGGCGAAGTCGGAATTCTCGGCAACGGCGCGGGGCTGTCGATGTCCACCGTCGATGTCGTCGTGGTCGCCGGCGGCCGCCCCGCGAACTTCTGCGATCTCGGCGGGGGCGGCGACGCACAGGGAGTCGTCGACGCGCTGGAAGTGATCACGAGCGACGACCAGGTGCGCTCCATCTTCTTCAACATCTTCGGCGGCATCACTCGCTGCGACGAGGTCGCACGCGGCATCCTCACGGCGCTCGACCAGATGCGAATCGAGCTGCCGATCGTCGTACGACTCGACGGCACGAATGCAGGAGAAGGACGCAAGCTCCTCGCCGATGCCGCGCCGTCGAACCTCACGGTCGAACCGACGATGCTGGACGCGGCCCAGCGGGCGGTCGAGCTGGCGGCCGCATGACGGACGTCTGGTCGCAGCGCGCGGACGCCTTTTGCGAAAGCGCGACACACCGCGAAGGGCCGGATCTCGACCTCCTCGTCGACTGGTGCGAGCCGGGCCACGATGTCAAGGTGCTCGACGTCGCGACCGGCGGCGGACACGTCGCCAGGCGGCTGAGAGAGGAGGGCGCGACCGTCATCACGGTGGATCCTGCACCGGGAATGCGCCCCGACGTGGTCTCCACCGCGGAGGAGCTCCCATTTGCAGACGGGTCCTTCGACGTCGTGACGTGTCGAATCGCCGCGCATCACTTCACCGACATCCGCGAGGCGATCGCGGAGATGGCTCGCGTGACACAAGGCCTCGTGGTGATCGAGGACAACGTCTTCGTCGACGACGACGTCGAGGCAGCCGAGCGCCTCCGCGACCCGGCGCACGTGCGCTGCTACTCCGAGGACGAGTGGAAGAAGATGCTCACCGAAGCGGGGCTCGAGGTCGAGCAGCTGATGCACTTCGAGCGGCGCCCGAACGTCGGCGAGTGGCTCGCTCGCGTGGACACGCCGCCCGACGACGCACGGCGAATCCGCGAGCTCCTGGTCGAGCACATCGACGACGGGTTCCTGACGCTCGACACAATCGTCGTCGCCGCGCGAAAGAGCCAGAGGTAGACCCGATGGCGATCATCGTCGACCGCGATACTCGTCTCGTCGTCCAGGGCCTTACAGGCAGCGAAGGCCGCTTCCACGGCCTCCGGAACCGGAACTACGGCACGCAGGTCGTCGCCGGAGTCACTCCCGGCAAGTCCGGCCAGGATGTCGAAGGAATCCCTGTGTTCAACACGGTTGCGGACGCGGTCGCAGAAACGGGCGCGAACACGACGCTGATCTTCGTTCCGGCCCGATTTGCGACGGACGCCGTCTACGAGGCGGTGGATGCCGGCATCAAGACGGTGATCTGCATCACAGAGCACATTCCGGCGCACGAGATGCTGCGCGTTCACGCGTACATCCAGGGGAAGGGCGTCACGATGATCGGCCCCAACTGCCCGGGCGTCCTGTCGCCGGGCAAGGCAAACGTCGGGATCATTCCCGCCGAGATCTTCGCCGAGGGGGTGATCGGGCTGGTCTCTCGGTCGGGCACGCTCACCTACCAGATCGGCCACGAGCTGACGCAGCTCGGCCTCGGCAACTCGACGATCGTCGGAATCGGCGGTGACCCCGTCGTCGGCTCGTCCTTCATCGACGTGCTCGACCGGTTCGAGGCAGATCCCGAGACAGAGCTGATCGTCCTCGTCGGCGAGATCGGCGGCGACGAGGAGGAGAAGGCGGCACGGTTCGTCGACGTCCAGATCACGAAGCCGGTGCTCGCCTACATCGCCGGGTTTTCGGCCCCGCCGGGGAAGACGATGGGGCACGCCGGCGCGATCATCTCCGGGTCGTCCGGGACGGCGCAGGCCAAGAAGGAAGCCCTCGAAGCGGTCGGGATTCAGGTGGGGACGACTCCCACCGAGGTTGCTCAGCTCGTCGCCGAGCGGGTCGCCGCCCGCGCCTAGTCTACACTCGCTCTCGTGGACACGATCTCCTTCGCACGGGGAGTCCCGGGTCCCGAGTGCATCCCGGTCGGCGAGCTTGCGGATTGCGCACGGGCGGCCGTCGAGCGGGACGGCAGCACGGTGCTCTCTTACGGATC
>JBKPDB010000037.1:0-4508 GCA_046727655.1 Actinomycetota bacterium | reverse complement strand
GAGCGGTAGCTCGATCCGGTTGCCCGCTCGATCATCAGACCAAGCGGCACGTACCCGACGTTGTAATAGCGACAGCCCTCGCCGGGCGCGAAGTTGGGCGGCTTGCCGACGAACTGCGGCAGGTAATCCGCCGTCTCGATCGCCGAGTAGTTAGGCCGCTCGAGGAAGAGGTCCTCGTAGCGTTCACCCGCCTCCTCATCGGCATCGTCGGCAGGTGATCGACCGTCCGGCAGGTAACCACAGAGTCGCGCTTACCACTGACTGCGCTCTTGCGGCAGTACGCTCGCGCAGCCCCGGTGCGTAACATCGACTTCATGGACGCAGTCGTCCGCACCGGCGAATGTCTTTGCGGGGCTGTCCGCTACACCGTCCGTTGCGAGCCTGTCCATGTTAGGCGCTGCCACTGCGCAGACTGCAGAAAAGAGTCCGGGAGCGCGTTTGCCGTCTACGCGCAATGGCCGATCGAAGCGTTCGAGCTGACCGGTGACATCCGCAGCTACGACGGACGGGGCTTTTGCCCTCGTTGCGGCTCGCGCCTACTGGACCGCACAGATTCCGGCGACAGCCTCATAGAGATTCGGATCGGCACGCTCGACGACGCGCCGTTCGACCTGAAGCCGGAGGCTGAGATCTGGGTGAGACGCCGCGAGGTCTGGATTCCGCCTATCGAAGGCGCAGCACAGTACGAGAAAAACCCTCGTTAGCCGACGCCACATTCCCGCACACCCGCCCAGTCCGGTGTCCTGCGCCCAACCACAGAGTTGCGATTACCCCTGGCTGCGCTCTGACGACAGGACGCTCGCGCAAGCGATGCTCTGAGATCAGCTATGGATGCCGCCGGATGAGCTGGGACGTCCTTCTCTTGAAGTTTCGGGATCGCGATGTAGTCCCGTTCAAGGTTGAGGACGCGAGGCGGATCGTCCTATCGACCGAGGGCGCACGCGAGACCGAGCCGTGTGTTGCGGAGATCACACATGGCGGCATAGCCGACATCTACTTCGACGGTGAGTCTCCCGAGATCCTGTTGTCCGTCTACGCGAGCTCTCGAGGCGTGACAGGCCTCATCTACAGGCTGGCCCGCGAGCTGGAGATGGTCGTCTTCTTCCCGATCCGCGACGGCTGGGGTGCCGCAGTCGTCGAGGCGACGGCCGGCCAGGAGCTGCCCGATCGGTCGTGGAGCGGCTGGCAAGACTTCGACGAGGACTTTGACCCTCCCGAGCCGGTCGTGTGTCGCAATGCGGCCGACCTAGACGCCGCACTCGCCGGGCCATACGGCGATTGGGCCGAATGGGCACACGGACCGGGCTAGAGCCACGAGCGCCTTCGTCGATAGCGTCTCGCGGTGGAGGACGAGCCCGAGTCGGTTACGCTCCACCGTCGTGCCGGAGTGCACCGTCAAAGCCCTGGACGAGTCGACCTGGCCTGCGTTCGCCGCGCTGGTGGAACGCAATAACGGGGTCTTCGGGGGCTGCTGGTGCATGGGGTTCCACGAAGATCGTAAAGGCACGGTGCCCCCCAAGCGCGAGCGGAAGCTTGCTCGCGTGCGGGCGGGCACGGCGCATGCGGCCCTCGTGTTCGATGGGGACGACTGCCTGGGCTGGTGCCAATTCGGCGTGCCCGACGAGGTGCCGAGGATCAAGAGCCGCGCCGCGTACGAGAAGGGCCTGACGACATTGCCGGACTGGCGGATCGCGTGCAACTTCGTCGGCAAGGGGCACCGGCGACAGGGTGTCGCCACCGCGGCGCTGGCGGGTGCGCTCGACCTCATCGCGGATCTCGGCGGCGGGAGGGTGGAGGGCTACCCGGAAGACGCCGGCTGGGTTCCTGCCGGCTTTCTCTTCAACGGCGCTCTGTCGACGTACGAGAAGCTCGGATTCGTCCGCGACCGTAAGATCGGCAAGCACCGCTGGGTCGTTGCGAAGGTGGTCGAGCCAAGCTCGTAGCCGACGTAGCGACGGCTCCACGGAACATTCGCGGACGCTGGCCCAGCCGTCTCCCCTTCTGCTCGACTCGGCAACTGGGATGCTTGCGCCTTCTTGAGACATTCCCGCACACTCGGGCAGGCGAGCGTTCTCTCCCCAACTACAGAGTTGCGATTACCCCTGACTGCGGCGCTCTCGCAACAGTACGCTCGTGCACGGCAGGCGCCTTTCCTGTCGGCGAGGACAAGGCGCTCTATCTCAAGCCGATCCATACGCGGTAGCCGATCCACCAGGGGATCGGCTCCCGGATCGTCGAGGCGATCGCGCGGAGACGATCCAGGCCGACCTCCGCTTCGGTCGTGCCAGCATCTAGGAGGGTCCTCATGCTTCCCTCGCTGAGGGCGAACCCGATCAGTTGCTCACCATCACCGTGCTCGATGCTATGGAGGAGCAGTTCTCTGGTGTGGCGGAAGAGACCCGTCGCCTCCAGCAAGGCGCGGCTCAAGTGAGAACCACCTGGCTGCTCTCGATCGAGCCCGAGCTGGCTGCGAAGCTCGGCCTTGCGTGCGAGCACCTCCTCGAACACCGCCTCAGGCTCCCAGAGCGGCGTCTGCAAGACGACGTAGTTGTACGCGCAGAAGACGCCCCCTGATCGCAGAATCCGAGCCACCTCCGGAAACACCCGCTCCGGTGTCATCCATTGCAACGACTGCGCCGCAGTCACAAGGTCGGCAGACGTGTCGGGCAGCCCGGTCTGGTGCGACGGCATCCCGAGATAGCGGACATTCGCCGCTGTGGTGACACGCTCCGCGAACGTTCGCATTGCTCATTCGGCTCGATCGCCACAACCTCGTCTGCGAGCTCGGCCCAGACTCGGGCCGACAAGCCGGTTCCGCTTCCGAGATCGACGACAAGCCCGAGGCGATCCGCGCCGACAATCAGGGGCAGAAGCTCCAGGATCGCGGCGGGAGGTCTCGGCCGGAAGCGCTCGTAATCCGCGGCGAAGCCGTTCTCTTCGTATCCAGACTCGCTCAGCCGCCGACGCAGTTCCTCATCCATGACCTGGGAATCTACGACGCAACGCCCCGTTGCTCATCGAGGGACATTCCGGCACTCACTGGGCCAGTCCGGTGTCCTGCGCCCAACTACTGAGTAGCGTCTATACCGGAATACTGAGCGCAGGAGGTTTGCCCAGACAAGAAGGGCACGCGTCGCGACGATCAGCCGGCTTCTGGGGGCTCGACCTGCGCGACCATCAGCACATAACCGTCGGGGTCCGTGAGCCGCATCTCCTCACGCGGCCCTGGTGTGCCGTCGAGAATCTATCCGACATTGATCCCGCCGGCGAACAGTTGCTCGCGCAGCGCAGCCAGGTTGTTCGAGTACAAGTAGAACAGGACTCCTTGACCGGCCGGGTCGATCGAATCGCCGTCGGTGCTGACCATTAGATCGGCACCCTCGCTACGCAGCTCCGCCCAGACCGGGGTCCCCCTGTACTTGTAGACGCTCGCGACGATGAACCCGAGGTGGTAGTAGAAGGCGATCGAGCGCTCGACGTCCTCGACATGAACGAAGGGGATCAGCCCGTTGACACGGTGCTCCGGCGGGGACGGCACCGACTCCGGGGGCCGCGGGCCTTCTGTCAGCTGCTGGTTCATCCTCTTATTGTCGCTCACGTGAAAGCCTGGTGACCAGAACTCGCGGAGAAGGGAGCAGATCTCTCCGTGACCACTGAGTAGCGCTCATACCGGACAGTCGCCAGGGCAAGCGAGCGGTAAGCTCTTACGGTGAAGCGAGTTAGCCTCGTGCTGGGTGCGGGGTTTGTACTGCTTGGCGTCTTTGGGGCCGGGTTTGAGGGCAGCCATGGCCTAGGCGCTTTCTGGGAGCACTGGTGGTGTCCCACTCCGCTGGTCGTGATCGTCCTGGGTGTCGCGAGCATGATTACGGCGCACCGCCTGGGCCAATCAGCGTAAGCAAGCCGACGCTGATCGCGACTTCACGCGGCGACCACAGAGCCGCGATTATCCCCGACCTGGCTCGAGCATCCCGCGTTCTGCGGGATGGAGCGTGCGGTAAGGCATATGTCCGACGAGCGAGGTTTCCAGGGCGTTGATTGGCGGCAATATGGTTCGTAGCTCGGCAAGGCCACGGATAGCCAGGAGGGACCGAGGATGCCGCGGGCTGGGGTGGACGGCCTCACGATTAACTACGAGCTGCAGGGGGAGGGCGAGCCGCTCCTGCTGATCCATTACACGTCTGCCGACCACGCCAGCTGGGCGTTCCAGCTGGCGGCCTACACCGAGCAGTTCAGCTGCATCGCGCTCGATCTTCCCGGCGCGGGCGAGAGCGACAAGCCGCCCGGGCCGTACTCGACGGACGGCCAGGCCGACCAGGTCGCCGCCTTCCTCGGTGCCATCGGGATCGAGCGCGCCCACGTCGCGGGCAGTCGTTCGGCGCCGCCGTTGGCATCCACCTGGCCGCCCGCCATCCGCGCCGCGTGCGCTCGCTCTCCTTGCACAGCGGCTGGCACGCCACAGACGACTATCTGAAGATCGTCATCGAGCAGTGGCACGCTTGCGTCCACGC
>JBKPDB010000036.1:0-20830 GCA_046727655.1 Actinomycetota bacterium | reverse complement strand
CGCGCCGGCTATCGCGGCCTGCTCGAGGTGGCGAAGGGCGCCGTCGGCTCGAAGTCGAAGGTCGTCTGCGACGCGCTGATCCTCGACGAGCAATCGCGTTCCGACACCTACCCGTACATGAAGATCGACGCCGACGACGTCGACATCGGCCACGAGGCGACCGTGTCGAAGATCGGCGAGGAGCAGCTCTTCTACCTCATGTCCCGCGGGCTCTCCGAGGCCGAGGCATCGGCGCTGATCGTGTCGGGCTTCGTCGAGCCGATCACGAAGGAGCTCCCGCTCGAGTACGCGGTCGAGATGAACCGGCTGATTCAGCTGCAGATGGAGGGCTCTGTCGGTTAGTGACCAGGCGCCGACTCGGAGGCGCCGCATAGGTCGTGTGCGCTTTGCGCGCGGGACCGTCTAATCCGACCTGGTAACAACACGTGAGCGAACAGAAAGCAGCGGCCGGGATCGACGTCGAGCGCGTGGACTACATCCGCGTTCCGGTCAAGGACATGAAGGAGGCGAAGCGCTTCTACGGAGAGGTCCTCGGCCTCGAGGAGAACCCGAACTCGCCGGGCGATGACTGGATCGAGTACGAAGCCGGCAACGTGACGCTCGCGGTCATGACGCCGCACACGCACGACTACGAATTCGCGCCACTGCCAACTGGCACGCTCGCGTTTCGCGTTCCCGACGTTGCGGACGCGAAGGCGAAGCTCGAGGCCGCCGGCGTCCAGGTCAACGAGATGTGGGACTCGGGGAAATGCCATGGCGCCGGGGTCTACGACCCGTCCGGCAATCCCATCCTCCTGCACCACCGCTACGCCGCCTATCCGGACGGCACACAACCCTGATGCAGGTCACACGGATCGACTTCATCGCGCTGCCGGTCGAAGACCTGATGCGGGCCGAGGCGTTCTACGGCGAGACCCTCGGGCTTGCGCGCAACCCGAACACCTCCGGCGAGCGCTGGGCCGAGTACGAGACGGGAAATCTGACGCTCGCGCTTTCCATGTACGGCGGCTCCCTGGCCTTCGGAGTCAAGGAGGTCGGCGGGGCGCGCAGCGAGCTCGAGCAGGGGGACGTGCAGTTCGCGATGGACACCTTCGACACCGGGGTCTGTCACGGCGCGCCGTTCACGGATCCCGACGGCAACCGGCTCCAGCTCCACCACCGCTACAAGCCTCTGGATCACTTCGACGTGCCGATCCAGGAAGTTCAGCGAACCGACTTCGTCGGCGTGAACGTCACGGACCGCGCCCACGCTTCGGAGTTCTACGGCGGGACGCTCGGCCTGAAGCGCAATCCCCTGTCGAGTGACGACTGGCCGGAGTTCGAGGCGGACAACGTCGGCCTCGTCCTCAGCACTCCCGAACAGAAGGGCGGCGGCGAGTACCAACCCGAGTACGGCGTCGCGCTCCGGGTCGCCGACGTCCAGCAGTCGATGGATCGCCTCCGCGACGTCGGCGTGGAGTTCGAGTTCCCGGACCCGTACGACTCGGGCGTCTGCCACATGGCGTTCTTCGAGGACCCCGACGGCAACGGGCTGATGCTCCACCGCCGCTACGCGCCCTATTCGGACGGGACGATGCCGTGATGGAAGTCGAGAAGGTCGACTTCGTCTCCGTCCTGACGCAAGACATCCCGCGGGCGAAGAAGTTCTACGGCGAGACGCTCGGGCTTCCCGTCGAGACGGAAGGCGAGAACGACCTGGAGTTCACGCTCGGCCAGGTCACGCTCGATGTGTTCAACCCGGCGAGCGTCGGCCAGGAGTTCGCGCCGAGCTCTGCGGGGATCGCGATCCGCGTCCCGGACGTGGCGGCGGCGCGTGCCGACCTCGAGGCAAAGGGCGTGCAGTTCGACGGCGACATCGTCGACACCGGCGTCTGCCACTTCGCGTTCTTCAAGGATCCCGACGGAAACGCCCTCATGCTGCACCGCCGCTATGCGCCGTTCGACGACGGAAGGCTGCCGTGAGGCATCGCTCGCGATGCCGCCCTCAGGACGCGCGGGCGCGACCGCGCGTCCGTCTGCGCCGCCGGCCGACAACGCGGAAATCGAGAGTTGCCGCGTGAACGTCGAGCAGGTGGACTTCATCACGATTCCGACGCGCAACGCGAAGCGGGCTGTGGAGTTCTACCGCGACGTGCTCGGCCTTCCGGTGAGCGAGTTCAGCGACGGCGAGGTCGAGACGCCGAACGTCACGCTCGGCTTCTGGAATCCCGAGGAGCAAGGCATCGAGTTCAAGCCGAACGAGGCGGGCTTCGCGATCCGCGTCGCGGATGTCGCAGAGGCGCGCCGCGAGCTCGAGGCGAAGGGCGTCGAGTTCATGGGCGACACCTTTGACTCGAGCGTCTGCCACATGGGCTTCTTCAAGGACCCGGACGGAAACGTCGTCATCTTGCACAGGAGGTACGCACCCCGTGTCGCGCGCTGAAGCGCTCGAGCGCTACCGCGAGCTGCCGCTCCCGGACACGACCGAGGAGCACTGGCGCTTCACCAACCTCAGGGGGTTCGACCCTGACTCCTTTGGACGTGACCCGGGGACAGTCCCTGGGACAACGGCCGCACGGGCCATGCTGGACCTGGACGTCGCCGGACTGGCAGTCATCACCGAAGCGGGCGTCGAGATCGAACGGGCTCCCGAAGGCATCACCTTCGAGCCATTGTCCGAGGACCACGAGCGGCTGTACTCGCTCGTCGGCTGGGAGGAGAAGTTCGCCGCACACAACGCCGCCGTCTGGCAGCACGGGTTGCTCGTCCACGTGCCGAAGGGCGTGGAGCTCGAGAAGCCCCTCTACGTGCGCGTCACGAACTCGGCCGAGGACGGGGCCCTCTTCTGGCGCCTGCTCGTGATCGCCGATCCGGGTTCGCGCTTCGCGCTCGTCGAGGAGGTCGCCTCGTCCACGCCCGAACTGCGCTCCTACACGAATACCGCCGTCGAGCTCTTCGTGGAGGATGGCGCGAAGCTCGAGTACGTGTCGCTCCAGAACCTCTCGCGCGAGACCTGGCACTTCGCCTCACATCACGCGCGAGTCGAGCGGGACGCCGAGCTGGACTGGGTCAGCGGCGGCTTCGGCTCGAAGAAGGGCAAGGTGCGGATCCAGAACGACCTCGCCGGCGAGGGCGCGACATCGCAGGTCACCGGCGCCTACTTCACGGACGGCAATCAGCACCTGGACTACGACACTTTCCAGGAGCACATCGCGCCGAGCACCACGTCGGACTTCGCGTTCAAGGGAGCGCTGCGCGACACGTCGACGGCCGTCTGGCGCGGGATGATCCGCGTCGAGCGCGACGCGCAAAAGACGAACGCGTACCAGGAGAACCGGAATCTCATGCTCTCCCCGACGACGCACGCCGTCCCGATCCCAGGGCTGGAGATCATGGCCAACGACGTGCGCTGCACCCACGGCGCAACGGTCGGACGCGTCGATCGCGATCAGCTCTTCTACCTGATGGCACGTGGGCTCTCGCGCGGCGAGGCAGAGCGGCTGATCGTCCGAGGATTCTTCGAGGACGTTCTGGCGCGCGTGGGGCTCGAGCCCGTCCGCGAAGCTCTCGCGGCCGCGCTCGAAGCACGCATTCCGCACTCGTGAGCTGTCCCTGCTGCCGCCCGGAAGCGTACGGCGCGGTCTTCAGCGAAAAGAGCGCTCGGCGTGCGCTGCGCCGATATCGCAGGCGTGGGCTCGATCGCCTGTCCTCCCGGATGGCGCGTGTGCTCCGCGACCAGGGCGTCGGCGGCACCGTGCTCGAAGCGGGAGGCGGCATCGGCGCTCTCGGGATCGAGTTGCTCGAAGCCGGCGCCGACCGGGCGACGAACGTCGAGCTGTCGCCGGAGTACGAAGCTGCGGCGGCAGAGCTGGCGCGCGAGCGCGGCGTCGAAGATCGCGTGGAACGAAGGGTCGGAGACTTCGTCACCGAGGACGAGGTCGGTGCCGCGGACGCAGTCGTGATGAACCGCGTCGTCTGCTGTTACCCGAACTACGAGGCGCTCGTCGGGACCGCTGCGGAGCGAGCCCGCCGCCTGCTGGTGTTCACCTTCCCCCGCGAGAATGTCATCGTCCGTGCCGCCTTCGGCGTGATGAACCTCTGGCTCCGGCTCAGCGGCAGCGACTTTCGCGGCTTCGTGCATCCAGCTCAGGCGATGCTCCAGGTCGCAGAGGACCACGGGCTGAGGCCGATCGCCCGTCATCGCGGCGTCTTCTGGCAGTTGGCCGCCCTCGAACGGACCCCCCTCTCAATCGCCTGAACCTGCTTCCGTTCCGGCTCCGGAGGCCTCATACTCCCGGCCGTGGTCCGTACGCCGCTCCTGGCGGTGGTGGCCCTCCTCGCGACCCTTGCCCCCCTCCAGGCGGGAGCCTCCGCGAAGGGCGAGGAGCGCGTGCTCGTCGTGCTCGCAACCGCAGGCTCGAAGCCCTATACGGTCGCGGAAGTCGAGCGGGTCGTACGCCAGGCGGACGCGTTCTTCACGACTGCCTCGTTCAACCAGGTGCAACTTCACTTCGACGTCACGCCTTGGCTGTCGGCCTTCGCCGCCAATCCGGGCTGCGGGAGCGCCAGCAACGGGAGCCTCTCGGCGCTCGTAGCGCCCGCGAGGCTCGCCGCAGGTGAGGCTGGATACAACGCCGCGCACTACGACGACGTCGTGTATGCCATTGCCGACAATCGCTGCGGCTTCTACGGCGCAACCTTCGGCCACGAGGTAATGCTCACGCGCCAGCCGACCGTCGAGCTGCTCGTCCACGAGCTGGGACACGCGCTCGGGCTCGCACATGCGCAGTCCTCGGACTGCCGCGGGGTAAGCCCCGCCCAGTGCGGCTTCGACGAGACAGGCGACCCGTTCAGCCCGATGGGCAAAGGCATGCTCGACTTCAGCGCCTACGAGAAGGTCGTGCTCGGCTGGCTGCCCGCCCCCCCGCACGTGACCGCCGCCAAACGCTACGTGCTCGCCCCGCCGACCTTCAGGTCGAAGCTCGCCCAGTCGCTCGTGGTCGACGCTCCGGACGGGTCAGGCTCTTGGTGGATCGAGTACCGGGCGAAGCCTTTCCGCGGCCTGCTCGTGCGATTCGTGGAAAACCGTGATCTACCGCCGTTCGCGCGGTCTGCCGCCCTGATGATGCGAACGGTGAAGACGAGCCGGCCCTGGATCGCCCGCGGCGAGACCTACCGCATCCCCGGCACCTTCCGCGTGACGCTGCTGAAGGCTGGGCCTCTGCGGGCCGAGATTCGACTCCGTTAGAGCCCGGAGGCCCACCGCTACGATGAGGTCGTGGCGGTCACTGCGCAGACGAAGCTGAACGCGGCGAAGCTCCGCGCCGACTTCCCGATCTTCGAGCAGCAGGTTCGCGGCAAGCCGCTGGCGTATCTCGACTCGGCGGTGAGCGCCCACAAGCCGCGCCAGGTGCTCGACAAGGTGCGCAACTTCTACGAGACGTCGTACGCCAACGTCCATCGCGGTGTCTACACGTTGTCCGAGCTCGCGACGGCGGAGTACGAGGGTGCGCGTGAGAAGGTGGCGCGCTTCGTCAACGCCGCGGATCCGCGCGAGCTCATCTTCACGCACGGTGCAACCGAGAGCCTCAACCTCGTCGCTTACGCCTGGGGTCTCGACAACCTCGGGCCGGGCGACGTCGTCGTCGTCACGCAGCTCGAGCACCACTCGAACTTCGTCCCGTGGCAGTTCATCGCGAAGCGCACAGGTGCGACCTTCAAGGCGATCCCGCTCGACGACCGAGGCGAGCTACGGCTCGAGTCGCTGGACGACATCGCTGCGAGCGGCGACGTGAAGGTGGTCGCGAACAACCTCGTCTCGAACGCGCTCGGGACGATCAACCCGGTCGAGCGCCTCGCTGCATGGGCACACGAGCAGGGGGCAATCATGGTCGTGGACGCCGCGCAGGCGGCACCGCACCACGCGATCGACGTCGGGGAGCTCGACTGCGACTTCCTCGCGTTCTCCTCGCACAAAATGTGCGGCCCGACGAGCGTCGGTGCGCTCTGGGGCCGCGCGGAGCTGCTCGAAGCGATGTCCCCCTTCAATCTCGGCGGGCACATGATCCGCACTGTGAAGCTCGAGGAGACAACCTGGGGGCAGCTCCCGTACAAGTTCGAAGCCGGCACTCAGCCGATCGCCGAGGCTGTCGGTTTCGGCGCCGCGGTCGACTACGTCACGGACGTCGGGATGGAGGCGATCGAGCAGCACGAGCGCGAGCTGCTCGTGTACGCGCTGGAGCAGCTGACGGACGTCCCGGGATTCACGGGGTACGGTCCGGCCGCGGACAAGCGAGCAGGAATCATCTCCTTCAACATCGACGGCGTGCATCCGCACGACGTCGCGCAGGTCCTCGACATGGAGGGTGTGGCCATCCGCGCCGGTCATCACTGCTGCCAGCCCTTGATGTCCAAGCTCGGCGTCGCCGCGACGAACCGTGCGAGCTTCTACCTCTACACCGTTCCCGAGGAGATCGACCGCCTCGTCGAGGGCCTGCACAAGGTCCATAAGCTTCTCGCCTAGATGAGCGTCGCTCGCCTACGGCTCTCTCCCGAAGGGGAAACCATGTTTCCCCTACGAGACCCCTTCTTTAGGTCACGCCTCGAGAGGGGAAGCCTCACGGTTTCCCCCTACACCCCTTCCCTCGCTCATCGACACGAGGCGCGCCGATGAGCGAATTCGATCAGCTCTACCGCGAGGTCATCCTCGACCACTACAAGAACCCGCGCGGCCACGGCGAGCTCGATGACGCCGACGCACACGCCGAGGGGCAGAACCCGCTCTGCGGTGACGAGGTCTCGATCTTCGTCGCCTTCGGCGAGGACGGGGACACGATCGACGAAGTGAAGTTCTCGGGTCGCGGCTGCGCGATCTCGCTGGCGGCGACGTCGATGCTCACGGAGATGGTCCAGGGGAGGAGTGCGACGGAAGTCGCTTTGCTCCCACGCGACGAGCTGCTCGACGAGATCGGCATCCCGCTGACGCCGGTGCGAATCAAGTGTGCGCTGCTCGGCCTCTCGACCCTGAAGCTCGCTCTGCACAAGGCGAAGGGCACGCCGCTCCCGGAGGAGTGGGCCGGCGCCTCTGCCGATCTCGAGCTGAAGTAGCGGGTGCCCGAGCTCGACGTGTGCCCCGTGGAGGAGCTGCCGCCGTGCTCGGTCAAGATCATCTACGCCGGGGACATCGCCGTCGGCGTCTACAACCTGGGCGGCGAGTACTTCGCGCTCGAGGACCGCTGCTCTCACGACGACGGGCCGCTGTGCGAGGGCGACTTCGACTGCGACGAAGGAATCGCGATCTGCCCGAGGCACGGCGCGAACATCGATATCCGCAGCGGGCGCGCCCTGACCCTCCCCGCGGTTGAGCCCGTGAAGACCTTTCCGGTTCGCGTCGTCGACGGGATGGTCAAGGTGCAGGTTGCCTGACGCTGGGCTCATCCGCTGCTGGACGACCGGTGACCCGTTCTACAACGCGTACCACGACGAGGAATGGGGTCGCCCGGTCGTGGACGACCGAGGCCTGCTGGAACGCCTCTGTCTCGAGGGATTTCAGTCGGGGCTCTCCTGGCTGACGATCCTCCGCAAGCGCGAGAACTTCCGAGCGGCGTTCGCGTCGTTCGATCCCGAACGCGTGGCGCGCTTCGGCGGCCGCGACATCCGGCGACTGCTCTCGGACGCGGGCATCGTCCGCCATCGCGGCAAGATCGAGGCGGCGATCGCAAACGCCCGTGGAACGCTGGCCCTGAGGGAGGCCGGGAGGCCGCTTCACGAGCTGGTCTGGTCGCATCGCCCGAAGCCCGGACGTCCGCACAAGACGATCCGCGAGCTCCCGGCGACAACGCCGGAGTCGGTGGCTCTGTCGAAGGAGCTCAAGCGTGCCGGCTTCCGCTTCGTCGGGCCGACGACCGTCTACGCCACGATGCAGGCGTGCGGCGTGGTCAACGACCACATCGCGACGTGCTTCGTGCGTGACGACGTGCAGCGCGAGATCGACGCCCTTAAAGTCCGCTAGTGCTCGACGATCGAGTGCGGGCCGTGCTCGAGCGACTCGAGCGCGAGGATGCCGACGAGCGGGCGCGCGGCCTGCCTCCGGCAGACCGCTCGCGGGCGGTGGTCCGGACGACTGGGCAATTCCTGTTCGCGCTCGTGGCGCCGCAATGGGACTGCGAGGTGCTGGAGGTCGGCGGCTCGCGCGGCTATTCGTCCCTCTGGCTGGCGGCGGGGGTGCGACTCCTGGGAGGGCACCTCACCTCGCTGGAGAACGATCCGGCGAAGGCGGCCGCATGGCGTGCGAATATTGCCGAGGCCGGCGTCGAAGAGTGGGCCGATCTGATCGAGGGTGACGCCGCCGAGACGATTCCGGCGATCGACGATGTCTTCGACATCGTGTTCCTCGACGCGGAGAAGGAGGACTACGAGCGGCTCTTCCAGGCGGCACGTGCGAAGGTCGAGCCTGGCGCGCTCGTCATCGCCGACAACGTCCTCTCGCACGGCGACACGCTGGGCGCCTACGTCGAGGCGCGGCAGTCCGACCCGACCCTCGAGTCCGTCACCCTCCCCCTCGATCGCGGCCTCGAGCTCTCCGTGGTCCTCGACGGCGACGTCATCCTCCGGGACGAGTGATAGTCTGGGGTCAACCGCGGAAAGGAGGTGGTCCGAGAGTGGAGATTTCCAGTACGGGCAGTGGAGGTACCAGCGGGTAGAGGTGTGTCCCCGGCACCTACGGGGAATCGCCTAGCCAGCGTGGGGGACGACGCGTAACGCGCCGCCCGGCCAGCAAGACTCTCGGGCCGAGGCAGGAAGCGCCTCTACTAATCCAACGCTGGTAACCGGAATTGGGGCCGCGCCTGCGGCCCCAATTTTTTGTCCGCTGGTCAGGCAGCTCGGCGCAGCTGCTCGTCGAGAGGCACCAGCGGCAGCTCGAAGGTCCGGGCCGCCTCGTCGTTCGAGACGACGTTGTCCGGCCCCTCGAGCATTTTCAGCAGGTCGCGCGTCAGCGGGATGTCGCCGGGCAGCCGCTCCGTCACGAGCGCGTTCACTCGCATTACGCCGACGGGCACGTGGATACTGGGCCGACGCATTCGGCGCACGCGTTTCAGACGCTCCCAGAACTCGTTCCAGCTGACGGCGTCCGGCCCACCGAGCTCGAAGAGGTTGCCGGTCACGTCGTCGCGCTCGGTCGCCTCCGCGAAGTGCGCAGCCAAGTCGTCTGCCCAGATCGGCTGGATTCGCTGGCGGCCGCTCCCGATGATCGGCGTCACCGGCGCCAGCCGCGCGAGCTTCGCAAAGGTCGGGAGGATCCCACCGTCGCGGCCGAAGATGAAGCTCGGTCGGAAGATGACGGACGGAGTTCCCGACGAGCGCGTCAGGCCCTCCATCTCCCATTTCGCGCCGTAGTAGGGAACGAGATCCTTGGTCGCCTCGCTCACGCCGAGGGCGCTCATCAGCACGAACCGGCCGACGCCCGCCTCCTCCGCCGCGGCGAGCAGCCCGCGCGTCCCGTCGACCATGATGCGCTGGAATTCCTCCTTACGTCCCTGACGAATCGAGACGAGGTGGATGACGGTCTCGGCGCCGGCCGCTGCTCGCTGCAGGCTCGTCGGGTCGGTGACGTCGCCCTCGAGGAGCTCGCACCCCCACCCGACGAGCCTCGCCGCCTTTCGCGGGTCGCGAACGAGGCAACGGACGGGAAGGTCGCGCCGGCGCAGCTCCTGGACGACGTGGCCGCCCACGAACCCCGTGCCCCCCGTGACGAGGATCACCCGGTCGTTTCCCGTTGGAAGTTCTGCCAGTAGCGAGACGGCGTCGGCCCGCGTTGGCCCTGATACTTGGAGCCGATCTGCCCGGTCCCGTACGGCGTCTCCGCGGGCTCGCTGAGCTGGACGAAGGAGATCTGGCCGATCTTCATCCCCGGATAGATCGTGACCGGGAGATTGGCGACGTTGGACAGCTCGAGCGTCACGTGCCCGTCCCAGCCGGGGTCGATGTAGCCGGCGGTCGAGTGGATCAGGAGGCCGAGGCGGCCCAGGCTGCTGTTGTGCGTGGGGATGAAGGACTTCGTGATGAGGAACAGCCCGCTCGCAGAGGAGACCTCGACGCACCGGACCGGCACGCTCGGCACCTCCCGCACGTCGACGATTCCACGGAAGGCGTGGAACCGACTTCGAGACTTCTGGCGTGCGAGCTTCGGAGATAGCCGGAAGACGGGGCGATCGGGAAAGAATTGGATCTCGTGCCTCGGCCCGATGTACCTGCCGTTCGGCATTGCCCGCTTGCGAGCGAGCTTCGGACGGAACCCGAGACTGCCGCCGATTCGATACACGAGCGGCCGAGTCCTCTGAGGCGCAACTCTGCAGCCCGCTGCAGCGACCTCGGTGAGGATCTCCGCATCGGCGCACGTGATCTCGGCTTTCGTCGTAGTTCCGTCGCCGATCCACACACCGAGGACATAGGGGTCGATCGGGAGCTTCCGCTCGGGGTACCAGGGTGCTCCCGCCAACTGAACATGGTGGTTCACCTCGCCGCGAACGCGGAGGGTCTCTGCGATCTGACGTGTCGTGACGACACGGTCGACTCGGAGCCCGTACCTCCGGTCGTTCTTCGCGATCGTCCGCCACTGATGGTCGGCGTCGGCGACGATCGTCGTGCCGTCAGAGAATTCGACTTCGAAGCACGCTCGTCCCGTCAACGGCGGCGTCGCAGCAAGGACGACCGTCGGAAACCCGTCCTCGTCGAAAACGAGATCGCCGGGCGCCAGCTCGGCCATAGTCCTCCAACCCTGTGTGGTCGGTACGAGGGTGTCGAGGGCGAGAGCCTTTCCTTCCAACCGCGCCACGAGATCGTCTGGCAACCGCACCCGCTCGAGCGTCGACCCGAGCACGAATTCCCCCGGATGCAGGACAAACGGCGTCTCGTCTTCGACCTCGACGAGCTCCGTCAGATCCTCCTGCTCTTCCCTGACGTCGATGTAGGGGTACCGGTTGTTGTGGAAAACCCGAAAGTACTTGTCCACACGCACGTCGACGCTCGAGGGCTGCAGCAGCGAGTCGTCGTAGGGCTCGATCTGGATGCGGCCCTCCTGGAGCAGGCGAGCGATCGTGCGATCTGAGAGGACCACGGGCCGATTCTAGGGGCCGCCTCGGCTCTGTTAGTTTTCCACACCTTGCCGACGCGGTATGTGCTCCAGCCGGTCGATCCGAATGCCGCGTCCAAGCGCCGGAGGCTCGACGCACGGAAGCGAAGGCGCAAGCGCAGGCTCGTCGCGTCGGGCCTGCTTTTGTTGCTGATCGTCGGGGGCGTTCTCGGCGCCGTCATCGCAATCAACCTCCACGGGGACAACACGGTGCGCGCCGCGGCGGTCATCCAGCGGTCGCAACAGAAGCCGCAGGTGCTACAGCCCCGCCCGCTCCCGAACGAGGTCAGAGGCGCTCACGTGACCCTGGCTCTGGCCGGGATTCCGCAGCGGCTCGACCAGTACATCGCGATGAAGCGCTACGGCCTCAACGCGCTCGAGATCGACGTCAAGGACGAGAACGGCGACATCGGCTTCCCCGTGAACGTCCCGCTCGCACGCAGCATCGGCTCGGCGAAGGGGTACTACAACGCGCAGCGGACCGTTGCCAAGGTCCACGCAGCCGGCCTGTACCTCATCGGGCGAATCGTCACCTTCGAGGATCCGCAGCTGTCGGCGAACGCGCCGTGGTCGGCGATTCGCCGCGCCGACGGCTCCCGCTGGCTCACCAACGCCGGGCTCGGGTGGACGAACCCGTACGACCGGCGCGTGTGGAAGTACAACGTCGACATCGCCAAGGCGGCCGCGCGATACGGTTTCGACGAGATCCAGTTCGATTACGTGCGCTTCCCGAGCGACGGCGACATCACGCAGATCCGCTATCCCGGCCGACACGCGCAGCCGATGGGCTGGACGATCCCGCTCTTCCTCAAGTACGCGCGCTCGCAGCTCGAGCCGCTCGGTGTCCGCATCTCGGCCGACGTGTTCGGGCTGTCGGCGACCCGCAACCTCGGGATCGCGCAGTTCCCGCGCCGGATGGCGCCGTTCGTGGACGCGCTCTACCCGATGGTCTATCCCTCGCACTACGTCTCCGGCGAGTTCGGGATCGTCGACCCAGACTCGCGGCCGGGCACAACCGTGGCTTACTCGTTGCGCGATTTCCGCACGAGGCTCCGCGACCGCACAGCGAAGCTGATCCCGTGGCTCCAGGACTTCTCGCTAGGGCGAACCTACTCGCTCGCCGACGTCCAGGACCAGATCCAGTCGGCTCGCCTGGAGCACACGAAGGGCTTCATGCTCTGGAACGCGGCGGGGCTGTACACCGCCAAGGCGTTCGCCACGCCCGCATTCCGGTAGACGCGCACCGCGCCGACGGCCGGGCTGAAAGCTCCCTATTCACCTATGCAGCCCGGCCGCCCACTGCGCTATCGTCAGCCCCATGGCGGCGACGAAGACGATTGAGCTCAGGACGGCGGTTCCGGGGCCTCGATCGAGGGAGATTCTCCAGCGAAAAGAACAGGTCATCGCCGACCCGCTCACGATCTTCCTCCCGGTCGTCGCCGATCACGGCGAGGGCGCGACGCTCACCGACGTCGACGGGAACACCTTCATCGACTTCACGGGTGGCGTCGGCTGCCTCAACGTGGGGCACGGAAACCCACGCGTGATCGAGGCCGTCCAGGAGCAGGCGGCCAAGTTCCTGCACACGGACTTCACCATCATCCCGTACGAGGCCTACGTCCGGCTCGCGGAACGTCTGATCGCCTCGGCACCGGTCTCGGGCAGCACCAAGGCCGCTTTCTTCAACGCCGGCACGGAGGCGGTCGAAAACGCGATCAAGTTCGCACGCGCGTACACGAAGCGCCCGGCGGTGATCGCCTTCGAAGGCGGCTTCCACGGCCGCACGCTGCTGGCGTTGACGATGACTTCGAAGACGCATCCATACAAGGCCGGTCTCGGGCCGTTCGCGCCCGAGGTCTACCGCATGCCGTTCGCGCAGGACTACCGCGGGCCGAGCTCCAAGGACGCCCTCGCGGCCCTCGAGCGCGGTCTCGTCACCACGATCGCGGCGGAGAACGTCGCCGCGATCGTGCTCGAGCCGGTCCAGGGCGAGGGCGGCTTCGTCGTCGCACCACCCGAGTTCCTGGCAGGCATCCGCCGCATCTGCGACGAGAGCGGCATCGTGCTCGTCGTCGACGAGGTACAGACGGGATTCGGGCGCACCGGGAAGATGTGGGGCATCGAGCACTACGACGTCGAGCCCGACCTGATCACTGTCGCGAAGTCGATCGCGGCAGGGCTGCCGCTCTCCGGCGTGATCGGACGCGCCGAGATCATGGATGCACCCGGCGACTCGGCGATCGGCGGCACCTACATCGGCAATCCGGTTGCGCAGGCGGCCGCGCTTGCCGTCCTCGACGTGCTCGAAGAGGAGGGGCTCGTCGAACGCGCTGCGCAGATCGGCGACACGATCCGCGAGCGGATGGAGTCCTGGCAGCAGCGCTGGGATGCCGTCGGCGACGTTCGCGGCCTGGGCGCGATGCTCGCCATCGAGCTTGTCCGCGACCGCGCCACGAAGGAGCCGGCGCCCGAGCTCGCATCGGCGATCGTGGAGGCGGCCGCCGCCCGCGGGCTGCTCCTGCTGAAGTCGGGGATCTACTCGAACTGCATTCGCGTGCTCGTGCCGCTCGTCGTCTCCGAGGCCGAGCTAGACGAGGCCCTGGGCGTCTGGGAGGACGCCCTCCTCACCCTCGAAAATCCGCCGGTTTCGCCGGCATGATGATTTCCGAGGGGCTTTGATTCGAACGGGGGTCGCTGTCGGTCTGCCGTAGTGGGCTGCCGCCGCCATGTCGCCGGCAGCGGCGATTGTCTTGAACCGTTCCCAAGCGGCCGCCGATAGCTTTCGGGGCGTGGTCGGGGAGAAGATCGCCGGACGCTACGAGCTGCAGGAGCTCATTGGGCACGGCGGCATGTCCAGTGTCTACAAGGCCCGCGACTCGCTCCTCGAGCGGAATGTCGCCGTCAAGCTCTTGCACGAGCAGTACGGTAGCGACGAGGAGTTCGTCGAGCGGTTCAAGCGGGAGGCTCGCTCGGCGGCACGCCTCCAGCATCCCAACATCGTCACGGTGATCGACCGCGGTGAGGACGACGGCCGGCAGTACATCGTCTTCGAGCACATCGACGGGGAGAACCTCAAGGAGTTCCTAGTCCGAAAGGGCCGCCTCGACGTTCGCGAGGCGCTCGAGATCGCGCTCGAGATCGCGAGAGCGCTCTCGTTCGCGCACGGGCACGGCCTCGTCCACAGAGACGTGAAGCCGCAGAACGTGCTGCTGAACGGCGACGGTCGCGCGAAGGTCACGGACTTCGGCATCGCACGCTCCCTCGACGTCGACAGCGGCATGACGCAGACCGGGACGGTCCTCGGAACGTCGAACTACCTCGCTCCGGAGCAGGCGAACGGAAAGCCGGTCGACGCGCAGAGCGACGTCTACTCCCTCGGGATCGTGCTCTACGAGCTGCTCGCGGGAGAGGTTCCGTTTCCCGGCGAGAGCTTCGTGGTCGTGGCCATGAAACACGTCCACGAGCCGCCGCCCTCGATCCTCGAGGTGAGGCGCGATGTCCCTCTTCGTGTCGCCGACGCGATCGACCGCGCGCTCGAGAAGGATCCCTCGCAGCGCTTCCCGACGATGGCCGCGTTCGCCGCGGAGCTCGAAGCCTCACTCGCCGAGCTGGATCAGGCTCGCGAAGCCGACAAGACGCTGATCGTCCCGCCGCTGCCTGCCCCGCGACAACGCAAGCGCGTCTCACGTTGGCCGATCGCGATCGCGCTCATGGCCGTGCTGGCGATCGCCGCAATCGTCATCGGCTTCCTCACGCTCGGCGGCAACGATCAGGGCGAGGGATCGCCGGCGCGGGCGATCCGCGTCCAGGGCGTCGGTTCGTACGATCCGCCGCCGGGTGACGGGCACGAGCACAACGAGAGGGTCGCGCTTGCCGCCGACGGCGACATCAGCACGTACTGGACGACCGAGCAGTACAACTCGTTCACGAAGCCCGGCGTCGGCCTCGTGCTCGACGCCGGCCGGCCCGTACAGGGCACCACCCTTCGAGTGCGAACCGACACACCCGGCTTTAGCGCGGTCATCAGGAGCGGGAACAGCGAGGCCGGGGCGTTTCGCGTCGACTCGTCCTCGCGAACCGTCACGGCGGCGGCGACGTTCCGACTGAGGACGACGTCGCCGATGGAGTACTACGTCATCTGGATCACAAGCCTCGCGCCGGGCCTCGGACACGCGCACGTGAACGAGGTGCGCCTCTTCGGGACCTGACTCAGTAGCGGAGCTTCGAGCGGCGTTCCTGCCGTTCGAGCGCGAGGTCGATGAGGCGCCGCAGCAGCTCCTCGTACGGAACACCCGAGGCCTCGAACAGCTTCGCGTAGACGCTCGTGGCGGTAAAGCCCGGAATCGTGTTCAGCTCGTTGACCACGACGCGGTCGCCGCCGATCACGAAGCAATCGACCCGTGCCATCCCTTCGCAGTCGGTCACGCGGAAGGTCTCGACGGCGACGGTCTGCACGCGCTCGATCACGTCCTCCGGAAGCTGCGGCGGGATCACGAGCTCCATGCCGCCTTCCTCGTACTTCGAGGCGTAGTCGTACCACTCGTGGCCGAGCGGGACGATCCGGCCCGGTAGCGACGCAACGGGGTCGAGGTTTCCCAGCACTCCTACCTCCACCTCGATCCCGTCGAGGAGCTCCTCGATCAACACTTTCTCGTCGTGCTCGAACGCCAAGGAGACGGCAGGCTCGAGCTCGGCGTCGTCGTGCACCTTGCTGATCCCAACGGAGGAGCCGAGCCGCGCGGGCTTGACGAAGCACGGGAACCCGAAGGGATTCTCGATCTCATCGCCGGGCCGCAGTGCGACGTGGCGCGCGACCGGGATGCCGCTGTCGCGGAGCACCTTCTTGAAGAGGTCCTTGTCCATGCAGAGCGCGGATGCGGCAACGCCCGCCCCGACGTACGCGACGCCGGCAAGCTCGAGCAGGCCCTGAACGGTCCCGTCCTCGCCGAACGGGCCGTGGAGGATGGGCAGCACGACATCGACGGCGCCGAGCGTCGCAGGCGCGTTCGCCGCCGGAACGGGCAACGTCTCGGCGATCGTCCCGTCGCCGGAGCCCAGCTCCCAGCGTCCGTCACGCCCGATCGCGACCGTCATGACCTCGTAGCGGTCCGAGTCGAGCGACTCGAGCACGGAACGCGCCGAGGCGAGCGAGATCTCGTGCTCCGAGGAGCGACCGCCGGCGAGGACGGCGACCCGGAGACGACGAGTCACTGACCGTTCTGCGGTATCGGCGAGGTCGTGACCCCGACGAACCTGCCGACGATGATCGTCACGGTTGAGCCCGGCTTCGCCTGGGACGCGCCCGTGGGCTGCTGCGACTGCACGATCCCGTCCTGGCTCGGGTCGGTCACGTCCTGCGACTGGATCGCGACTCGGAAGCCGGACGCGCGCAATTGCTGCACGGCGTCTGCTTGCGAGAGAGTCGTGACGTCGGGGACGGCGGCGGTCTGCGGCCCCTTCGAGACGCGCAGTGTGATCGTCGCGCCGGGGACCTGGAACGTTCCGGCGTCGGGGCTCTGGCTGACGACCGTCCCGCGCGGCTGGTCCGACTCGACGTCCGGGCCGCGCGCGACCGCGAAGCCCTTGGCCTGCAGCGCGCTCGAGGCGGTCGCGAACGACGAGCCGATGACGGTCGGCACGGCGACCGGCTGCGGTCCCTTCGACACGCTGACCGTGACGCGGGCGTTCTCGCGGAGCGATGCGCCGGCGGTCGGCTTTTGCGAGACGACCGTTCCCTCGTCCTCGTCCGAGTCGACCTCGACGACGTGCCACGTCAGGTTCGCGTCGCGGAGATCGGAAAGAGCGGATGCCAGCGGCTCGCCCACGATGCTCGGAACCTTCGTCTTCTTCGGGCCGAGCGAGGTGTAGACCGTGACGAAATTTCCCTTCTGCGTGCGATCGCCCGGCTGCGGGCTCTGCCTGATCACGTACGTCTCGTCGACCGTGTCGCTGTACTGCCGCACGGGTTGCGGACGCAGACCGGCCTCCCGGATCTTCTGGACGGCTGCGATCTCGCGAATCCCGACGTAGTTGCCGACGGCCACGGTCTTCGTGCCGCTCAGCTGCTGCTGGATCTGGTCGTAGAGGAAATACCCGCCCACGACTGCAGCGGCGACGAAGAGCAACGCGACGAGCCACGGCCAGATCGCGCGGCGGCGCGGCTCGTCGTAGTCGTAGTACGCAGCCGGCGGCGCGTACGGCACGGGCTCGCGTACCTTCTGAGCGACCTCGGTCGCGGCCGTCGGCGGCGGCCTGGCGATGATCGCCGTGGCGGCCTCCTCCGTCGCAGGCGAGATCGCCATGCCGCGCGAGATCCGGCGCAGGTCCGCGTCCATCTCGTCGGCGCTCTGGTAGCGCTCCGACGGGTCTTTCGCGAGCGCCCGCATCACGACCAGGTCGAGATCGCGTGGAATCTCCGCGCGCTTCGACGACGGCGGATCGGGGAGGCGGGACAGGTGCTTCATCGCGATCTCCACCGGCGTCTCGCCGCTGAAGGGGACGACGCCGGTGAGCAGCTCGTAGAGGACGACGCCGACCGAGTACAGGTCCGAGCTCTGGTCGACGGGTGCGCCCTTCGCCTGCTCCGGCGACAGGTACTGGGCGGTGCCGATGATCGAGCCGGCCTCCGTCATCTGGCTCGCGCCGGCCCGCGCGATGCCGAAGTCCGTCACCTTGAGCCGGCCCTCCCCGTCGACGAGCACGTTGTGCGGCTTGATGTCGCGGTGGACGATCCCATGACGATGCGCGAAGCGGATCGCGGCCAGGATCTGCCGCGCGTAGTCGATCGCGATGTGAATGGGGGCCGGCCCTCGGGCGACGATCAGCTCTTTGAGCGACCGGCCGTCGAGGTACTCCATCGCGATGTAGTACGTCCCCTCCGCCTCACCGCGGTCATAGATCGACACGATGTTCGGATGCGAGAGGCTCGCCGCGTTCTTCGCCTCGCGTCGGAAACGCTCGACGAACTGGTCGTCGCCCGCGTGGCGGTCGTCGAGGATCTTGATCGCGACGCGGCGCCCGAGCACCTCGTCCTCGGCCAGGTAGACGTTCGCCATCCCGCCCGTCCCGAGCTTGCGGATGATCCTGTACCGCCCGTCGAAGAGCTCGTTGATCAGCGTGTCGGAGACGGCCATCAGGGGATTCACACGGTAGGGATTCGCCCCTACCGCAGCCGCGCCTCCATGACCTGACGCGCGATCGGAGCGGCGATCGTGCCGCCGAAGCCGTTCAGCTGATTCTCGACGACGACCGACATCGCGATCTTCGGCGCCTCGACCGGCGCGAAGGCCGCAAACCAGGTCGTGTGGATGTTGCCGCGGCCGATCTCCGCGGTGCCCGTCTTGCCTGCGACTCGGACGCCCGGGATTTGGGCGGACGTACCGGTTCCGCCCGTAACGGCGAGCTCCATCATGTGCGTGAGCTCATCGGCCGTCTGTCCCTTGATCGGCCGGCCGAGCACCTGCGGGCGTGTGTGCGTCACGACCCTGCCGCCCGGCGAGACCACGCGCTCCACGAGGTAGGGCTTCATCAGCACGCCGTGGTTGGCGATCGTCGCGGCGACCATTGCCATCTGCAGCGGCGTCACGAGCAGGCGCTCCTGGCCGAACGCGAGTCGGCCCGGATCGACCTGCGTCGCCGGATTCGTCGGCTTGAACAGACGACCGCGGTTGTAGAGCCCGCTCGCGACGCGCTCGCTCTCGGGTGTCTCGAGCGGCGGCAGCGAATAGAAGCCGAACCGCTGCGCGTAGCGGAGAACGGTCCCCGCGCCGAGCGCCTTCCCGATGTTGCAGAAAACCGAGTTGATCGAGTGCTCGAAGCCGGTCGTCAGGTCGACGCTCCCGAAGGTCTCCGGCGCCTCGGGATTCCCGGCGTTGCGAACGCGCTGCCCGTACTCGACGCAGTAACCCGGGTCGTAGAACGGCGAGTCGGGCGTGAAGCGCCCTGTGTCGAGGGCAGCCGCCGCGGTCACCATCTTGAACGTCGACCCGGGCTGGTACTTGCCGGCCGTCGCGCGGTTGAGGAGCGAGGCGTCGCACGAGAGACTCGTCCGGGTCGCCTGTCGAAAGTGCTTCTCGATCAGGTTCGGGTTGTAGGTCGGGTTCGTCGCCATGGCGAGGATCCGTCCCGTCGAGGGCTCGATCGCCACGACGGCGCCGCACTTTCCCTGCAACAGCCTGTGCGCGAGCGCCTGTAGTCCCGGCCTGATCGTGAGGACCACGTCGTTGCCGGTGACCGTCGCGCCGCGGAGACGATCGAACGTCGAGCGGACAATCGTGTCGAGATTCGAGTTCGACGCCGTCAGGAAGTCGTTGTACGAGCGCTCGAGGCCGGTCTGGTTACGCGACTGAGTCGAGTAGCCGACGACGTCCGCGAACAGCGGCCCAGTGGGGTAGCGACGGAAGTACAGCGTTCGGCCCCCGACACGCTTCGCGACGTTCGTGGCGACGAGCGTCCGCCCGTCCGCCGCGAAGACCTTTCCGCGCTTGATCGAGAACTGCGCGACGACGCGGATGTCGTTGTCCTGACGCTCGGCGAGGCTCGCATTCGCCCATGTCTGCCAGTACGTCGTGCCGATGATCAGAGCTGTGAGGAGGACCAGTGCCGCGACACCGATCTGCTTGATCTGCTTGTTCAACGCAGGACCTCACGGTTGGCGCGGTTGGACACGAGCAGCAGTCCCGCGAGCAGCAGGAAGTTCGCGACGACGCTCGAGCCCCCGTAGGAGACGAATGGGAGCGTGATCCCGGTCAGCGGGATGATCCGGAGAACGCCGCCGACGATAATGAACGTCTGCAGCGCGAAGCCGAACGTCAGGCCGGCCGCGAGCAGCTTCGAGAAGCCGTCCTGCGCGAGGAGCGAGATCCGCATGCCGCGCAGGACGAAGATCATGTAGACGAGCAGCAGCGCCGCGACGCCGATGAGACCGAGCTCCTGCGCGAGCGCGGAGTAGATGAAGTCCGTGTTGAGGCTCGGGATGATCGAGCTGCCCTCGACGGTCCGGAACGTCCCCTTGCCGAGCCCCGTGCCCGCGTACTCGCCGTTCCCGATCGAGTAGAGCGACTTCACGAGCTGGAAGCTCTGGCAGTTCTGACGGAGCTCCATGTGACCCGACAGCGGACAGAACACCTTGTGCTCCGTCCACGGATGAAGCCAGATCGTGACGCGCTCGCGAACGTGCGGAGTAACCCTCCAGACACCCACCGCCCCGACGAGGAAGAGCCCGAGACCCGCGGCGACGTAGGCGATGCGCGCCGTCGCGATGTAGAGCATCGCCAGGAAGATCCCGAAGTACAGCAACCCGCCTCCGAGGTCGTGCGTCTCCAGCAGGACGAGCATCGCGAACGCCCAGATGACGAGGAGCGGGCCCCAGTCCTTCAGTCGCCCCTGCGCCAGGACCTCCCGCTTCTCGCGCATGTAGCCGGCGAGGAAGACGATCAACATGATCTTCGCCAGCTCGCCCGGCTGGAACCGCAAACCCCCGAAGTGCACCCACAGCCGCGCGCCGTTCACGGTCAGGCCGATCAACGGCAGGATCGGCAGCACGAGCAGCACGATGGCGGTGATCCCGAAGAGATACTTGTACGTCTCGAGCCGCCGGTAGTCGTACCTCAGCAGGAACAGGGCCAGGGCGAAGACGACGACGCCGACGACGATCCAGCCGGCTTGCTTGAAGGCGTCGTCGGGATTCAGCCGGTAGATCTCGGTGAGCCCGATCGCCGT
>JBKPDB010000035.1:0-40560 GCA_046727655.1 Actinomycetota bacterium | reverse complement strand
TGTCAACGGGTTCGCCACGCTGATGGACTACTGCACCGGCCCCTCGTTCGCGAGCGGCGGCTTCATCTCCGATTCGAGGTTCGACGGCGGCACGATCGTCAACGGCTCGCAGCAGCAGTGGCTGGTGAGGAACAGCACGCTCGACGGGTGGACCAACGGCGTCTGGAACCAGGTGTTCTCGGGCGTCGTCGGCGCGCCGGCCCAGTGCTTCCCCGCCCAAATGTCGTGCGGAGGCCCGTACACGACAGTTCCGACGAGCCCGGTGACGCGAGATGCGCCTTACCTGTACGTGGACTCGGGCGGGCACTACAACGTCTTCGTTCCCGCCGCGCAACGCGACTCAGTGAGAGCGAGCTGGGACGGCGGGACGACCGCGGGCTCTTCGATTCCGATCGACGATTTCTTCATCGCCAGGCCCACGGACAGCGCGAAAGCGATCAACAACGCGCTCGCCCGGGTCAGAACCTCCTCCTCACGCCCGGCGTGTACCACATCGACGACACGATCAAGGTCAAGCGGCCCGACACGGTCGTGCTCGGCCTCGGCTTCCCGACGCTCGTTCCCGACGACGGCGTCGTGACCATGACGGTCGCCGACGTTCCAGGCGTGAAGCTCTCCGGCCTGCTGTTCGACGCGGGCCCGGTGAGCTCGCCGGTGCTGCTGCAGGTCGGAACCTCGCACTCCCACAAGAGCGACCCCGCGGATCCTACGTCGCTTCAGGACGTCTTCTTCCGCATCGGCGGCGCGACCCCGGGCAAGGCCACGACGAGCCTCATCGTCAACAGTGACGACGTGCTGCTCGACGACAACTGGGCCTGGCGTGCCGATCACGGAAACGGCGTCGGCTGGACGGCCAACACCGCCGACACGGGCGTGATCGTCAACGGTGACGACGTCACTGCGCTCGGCCTGTTCGTCGAGCACTACCAGAAGTACGAGGTGATCTGGAACGGCCAGAACGGGAGGGTCATCTTCTTCCAGAACGAGATGCCCTACGATCCGCCGAGCCAGGCGGCCTGGATGGAAGCGCCCGGCGTCGACGGCTGGGCCGCGTTCAAGGTCGCCGACGACGTCAAAAGCTTCAGCGGCTACGGCATGGGGAGCTACAGCTTCTTCAATCAGGGCGTCGCCATCTTCGCCGCGCATGCCTACGAGGTCCCGACGGACCTGCCGCCGGCAAGCCTCCACGACCTGCTCACCATCTTCCTCGACCCGAGCGTCGGAAAGGGCGGCATTCTCAACGTCGTCAACGACGTAGGCGGATCGTCGACGATCGCCAACCCGGACGTGCCGGTCACAGTGGTCAGCTACCCGTGACGTGACGCGCCCGAGACGCACCCGTCAGTAGCCTCACGCCATGGAGATCTTCAACCTCTTCCACGGTGAGACGGACGTCGGGCCCGACGGGGACGAGCCGCCGGGCTACGACCAGACGCGCGCGGCGCGCGTCGGCAAGAAGATCGGCGCCACCCAGATGGGGATGAGTGTCTACGAGCTGCCGACGGGCCAGGCGGTCTGCCCGTACCACTTCGAGTGGACGGACGAGGAGTGGCTGGTCGTGCTCGCGGGGACGCCGACGCTGCGCACGCCTGAGGGCGAGCGGAGACTGGAGCCGGGTGACACCGTCTGCTTCCCCGCCGGCCCGGACGGTGCGCACCACGTCCGCAACGACGGCGAGGAGCTCGCCCGCGTCGCAATCCTCTCGACCAAGCACCCGTTCGGGATCGCCGAGTACCCCGACAGCGACAAGGTCGGAGTCTGGGCGGACGGGCAGCACTACATGCTGCGCCGCTCTGCCCACCTCGACTATTGGGACGGCGAGCGGTGACCGATGTCAGACGGCCTCGCCGTGAGGCGCAGCTGGATCTCCGTGCCTGCCCGCTCGCTCGTTCGGTCGTCTAGCCGAAGGTGAACGCGTAGGCCTCGGCGCCGGGCGCGAGGAATGCGATCTCGAATGTGCGGTCGGTTATCGATCCCCCCTGGCGAATCAGCTGATGGAGCCGCTGTTGCGACAGCCTTCCGTGCCCCTGCTCGTCGACATCGAGGCCGTGATCGCCGCCGGGAGGCTCCCCGTCGACGAGCACGCGGAACGGCACGGTCGTGCCTCGAGCAGGTGGTCCCATGACGAGATGGACGTCGCGCGCGTGGAACCTGAACGCGATCCGTCCGTCGGGCTTGTTCAGCACGCTCGCCCGCCTCTCGATCGTCCAGTCCCCCGAAAGAGCCCAGTGGTTGAGCCTCAAAGGATCTGGCACGACATAGGTGCGAGGCTCGTCGAGCTCCGCGCGGCCGAGCGACGCAAAGTTCTGAGCTTGTTCGTACCCGAGGTAGGTCTCAGGAGATTCCAGGTGCGTCCAATCGGCTTGAGCCTCGAAACCGTCGGGAATGACTGAGACGAGATCGTCACTGATGCCGTCGCGTCCGGCCTCGCGCAACAACTGCTGGATGACCCGCTCGCACTCCATGTACGCGCCCTCCCCGAAATGGTGGTGTCGGATTCGTCCCTGCGCGTCCGCGATGTAGACGGCCGGCCAGTACTGGTTGCTGAAGGCGCGCCAGACCGCGTAGTCGCTGTCGAGCGCGATCGGATACTCGACCGTCATGTCCTCGGCGGCCTCGCGGACGTTGTCCTCGTCCTGTTCGAACGGGAACTCGGGAGTGTGGACGCCGACCACGACCAACCCCTCGTCCTTGTACTTCTCGGCCCACGCGCGGACATAAGCGAGCGTGCGGAGCCAGTTGATGCAGGTGTACGTCCAGAAGTCGACGAGTACGACCTTCCCGCGCAGGCCAGCCGCGGTGAGCGGCGGCGAGTTGAGCCAACCCGTCGCACCGTCGAAACCAGGCAGGTGACCCTCATCGGACAATGGAGCCGGCCCGGCGTGGCGGCGCACGCCGAACAAGCTCACTTCGCACCGCCGATTTGGAGGACGGCAAGCCGGACTATGGGTGGTTGTCGCGCGGGTTCCATAGGTCGATCGGGGCGGTTTGCTCGTACGCCATCCCGTGCGGGTAGCTGATCAGCTCGATGTCGGTGCCGAACGGCGTGCCGAAGTAGTTGATCGACTGCCCCGCCGCCGGCCCATCCGTCAAGGTGAGCGGCCCGTCACGCTTCGTGCCCGCCCGCTTCTGGAGCGCATCGGCGCCCTTGTCGATGTGCTTCACGTAGAAGGCGATGTGGTGGCCACCCGAGTCCGAGTTGCGGCGGAACGTCTGATCCTGGTCTGGCGCCGTGTATTGGAAGAGCTCGATTCCGGGGCCGTCGCCGCCGCGCAGGACGCGGATCTGCTCGACGACCGCCCTCGGGTCGACGTCGACCAGTTGCTTCATGAAGTCGCCGACCGGATCGGAGAACGGGCCGAACGTGAGCGGGTTCGTCATCCCGAGGTTCTGCTCGAGCCACGTAGCGGCGACCTCGATGTCAGGGACGGTGATGCCGACGTGGTCGATCCCGAGCAGGCCGGGCACCTTCGTCACCTCCGACCTGAGACCGTTTTCTTTCGGCGACCAGAGCGGGTGCACGCCCGGCGCCTGCTGGTACGCCATGCCGTTCGGATAGCTGATGAACTCGATGTACGAGTTCCACGGGGTCTTGAAGTAGTTGATCGTCTGCCCTGCGGCCGGGCCGTCCGTGAGCGAGAACGGGCCGAAGAGCCTGTGCACGCCGCGCGAGTCCATGTACTCGACTGCTGCCTCGATGTCGGTGACGTAGAACGCGACGTGGTGGCCCGACCAGTCCGAGTTGCGTGGCTCGTCCCGCCGCTGGCCGGGCGACTCGTACTCGAACAGCTCGATGTTTGCGCTCCGGCCGATCCGCAGCGACGTGATCTGGTCGATCTGCGTTCCCGCGACTACATTCAACGCGCCCTCCAGGAAGTCACCCTGGAACGGCCCGAACGTCAACGGCCCGACAGCTCCAAGGATGTCATCGAACCACTCGATCGCCCGGTTGATGTTCGGCACGGTCAGCCCAACATGGTCGATCCCGACCAGCCCGAGCTCGCCCTTCCCGTCGGCGTTGCCCGCCAGTGCCCGCTGCGCTCCCGCGAGCGGCGAACCCGCCACCGCGGCGATTGCCAGCGCGCTCCCCGCGAGAAACGTTCTTCGCGGCATCCGCCGCTCTCCGTCGAGAATCTCGAAGCTCACCGTTCCTCCTCGTGCTCGAACAGGCCCTCAGCACCCGGAAGCCTGTCAAATACCGGCGTCGAGGCGCGTCTCGACGCCTGCTCACCGAACCTTCCGCGGCGCTTCGACGCGGAGATGATCCCACATCGCAGCCCTGCCGGACCACGTGCCGTCCCACGAGACGGGGATGACATAGCGGATAGCGTCAGCGTTCCGGGCGCGGACCTCGAGGGAGATCTCGCATGCGCCGGGCCTCAGCATGTCCCGGCGGGCCGAGGGCTTCGGAGCGACGTCGAGCTGAACCGGCTCGTTCTCCGACCACTTTCGGGCGATGTCGAGCTCGTCTCCTGCGGGCCAGTCGACGTGGAGGAGGTTGACGTGGCGCTCGGAACCGGGATGCACGGCGGCTACGGTCAGAGGCGGGTTGGACCCCGACCAAGTCAACGGCAGCCCAATCGGCCGTACTTCGGCTGTCGTCTGTTCGGAATCCGCCGGCCGCCGCAACTCGGTCACCATCACGACGACGTCATCGGCCGTGTCCTTTCTCTCTCCGTTCGCAACTCGCAAGCGGACAAGCGCTGCATCGAATCCCTCCGCTGTCCCGAGGATGACCTGATCGTTTCCGCTGTGGTCGAAACGAAGGTCGAGCTTCGGTCGACGCCGCGGGGTCACGACGAGGTCCCGGAACAGCGCGTAGGTGACCGCTCCGATCGTGCCGATAGCCACAGCGACCGTCGCCCAAGTGTCGACAGCGGAGCCGAGGATGGTGTGGAGCGATTGCATCACCACCATTTGCGCTCGCGGGCGCGATCGGCACCGCGTGTCCGGTCAAGGGCGTCGAGCGCGGCCACGTCATCGTCTGAGAGCGCGAAGTCGAAGACCTGCGCGTTTTCCTCGATCCGCTCGCGGTGGGTCGATTTCGGAAGCGTGGGAATCTGCCTCTGCACGCACCAGCGCAGCAGCACCTGGGCAGGAGTGCGGCCAAGAGCCTCCGCGATCCGCCGCACGGCCGGGTCCCGAAGATGCCGACCGGTACCGAGCGGGCTGTAGGCCTCGAGCACGACACCGCGCCGCTCGCAGTCCTCGAGCAGCCTTCGGCGATACTCGAACGGGCTGAACTGCACCTGGTTGAGCACGGGCATGACCGTGGCCGCGGCGCTCACCTGAGCCAGCTCAGAGACGCCGAAGTTCGACACGCCAATCGACCGCGCGAAACCACGTTCGCGTGCCTGCTCCATCCCGGGCCAGGCCCGGGTGGCATCTCCACGTGGCCAGTGGACGATGTACAGATCGACGTGGTCGACCCCGAGGCGTCGCAGGCTGGCTTCGGCCTCCGCGGCGGGGTCACGGCGCCGTGGATGGAACTTGGTGGTGATGAACACCTCCTCGCGTGGGACGCCGCTTTCGCGCAGAGCTCGCCCGACGCTTTCCTCGTTGCCGTAGGCCTGAGCGGTGTCGACATGCCGGTAGCCGAGGTCGAGCGCCCAGCGGACGGCGTGCACGCACTCGGGCCCGTTTGACACCTGCCAAACCCCGAGACCGAGCAGCGGAATCTCGTTTCCGTCTGCAAGCAGGCGCACGGGACGCTCAACGGTCACCACGTCGAATCATGCGGGCAAGCGCCACGGGAATGAGGCAGTCGGAGCTTCACCAAGAATCAGCAGGAAGTGAGACGCCTATGCGTTCTTGCGAGCCCGGCTAGGAGCGACCCGCGGCGGCTCGTCGGGCTGTTTGGGATAGACGGGCGGCCACGGAGCGTCCATGAGCCCGGCCGCCCGATCCCGCTCGTGAAGCTCGAGCAGTGGCTCCAGCGAGTGCGGCCGCTCGCTCATTCCTTCCCATGGATCGCCCTCGGCTGCCAGCCGCTCGGGCACGCTCGCGATCGTCAGCTCGTCGGGATGAAGCCTGTTGATCTCGTCCCACGTCAGGGGCGCCGATACTTGGGCGCCGGGCCGGGCGCGCACCGACCACGGCCCGAAGACCGTCTTGTGCGGCGCGTTCTGGTTGTAGTCGACGAAGACCCTGCGGCCACGCTCCTCCTTCCACCAAGCCGACGTGATCAGCTCGGGGACCCGACGCTCGAGCTCGCGCGCGACGGCGACCGCTGCCGCCCGCACTTCGTAGGAGTCCCAGCGCGGCTCGAGCCGGACGTACACGTGGAGGCCGCGGTTCCCAGTGGTCTTCGGGTAGCCGACTATCTCGAGCTCGTCGAGCAGGCGGCGGAGCTCCGCCGCCGCGGCTCGCACGTGGTCGAACTCGACGCCCGGCTGCGGGTCGAGGTCGAGGCGCAGCTCGTCCGCGACATCGGGGCGGTCGTGAACGTACGGCCAGACATGAAAGCCGAGGCAAGCGAGGTTCACGGCCCAAACCACGTGGGCCATATCGGCGAGGACCAACGCGCGCGAGGTCGTGCCGTTCGGCGTGCTCACGATCGTCGTCTGCAGCCACTCCGGCGCGGTGTCAGGGACGCGCTTCTGGAAGAACGAGCTCCCCTCGGCACCGTGAGGGAAGCGCTGCATGAGGGTGGGCCGGCCGCCCGCGACACGCATGAGCGGATCGGCGACGGCGAGGTAGTACCTCACCAAGTCGAGCTTCGTCTCTCCACGCTCCGAGAAGAAGACCTTGCCCGGGCTTGTAACCGCGATGTCTCGGCCGGCGACATCGAGCTTGTACTTATCAGTCACTGCGGCAACCCACCGGCGGCGAAACCGCTACGAGGCAGCCGTAGAAGCCGTAGCGGCGACGGCTTCCGCGGGATTCTCCCCCGTCTCCCTGAGGTACTGGTGCACGAACGCGATCGCCAAGCTGCCCTCGCCGACAGCGGACGAGACACGCTTCACCGGCCCGGAGCGAACGTCGCCGCACGCAAAGATGCCCGGCACGCTCGTCTCGAGGAGGTACCGATCGCGGTCCAGCTGCCATTCGTTGTCGGCGCCGACGTCTGGGCCCGTGAGAACGTAGCCGCGCCGGTCGAGTGCGATTTCAGGCGGTAGCCAACCGGTCTCGGCGTCTGCACCAATGAACAGGAACAGCCCTCCCGACTCGAGCTGCGTCCTCTCGCCCGTATCCGAATTACGGACCTCGATTGCCTCGAGGGTGTTGGTGCCGCGCGCTTCGACTACCTCGGTCCGGTATCGGACATGGACGTCGGGACGCGCGGCGAGCTGGTCGATCAGATAACGCGACATGCCGCTTCCCTCGGTTTTCGCGAGGGTGCTGCCGCGGCAGAGAATCGTCACGCTCCTCGCGTGGTTTGCGAAGAACATTGCCGCCTGACCCGCGGAGTTGCCGGCTCCGACGATGTGGACGTCGAGGCCGTGTGTGTTCGCCGCCTCGCTCCGCGCGGCACCGTAGAACACACCCTTGCCGACGAGGCGGTCGAACCCCTCGACCGACAAATGCCGCCACGAGACTCCACACGCGAGGATGATCGTCTTCGCGCGGAGAACGTCACCGCCGTCGAGATGCAGCTGATGGTTCGCTGCGTCGATGCGCGTGATCGTGCGCGTGACGAGGATCTCGGCGCCGAGTCGACGCGCCTGCTGCAACGCTCGACTCGCGAGCTCGTCGCCGGAGACGCCTGAAGGGAATCCGAGGTAGTTCTCGATCCGGGATGAGGTGCCGGCCTGTCCGCCGGGGGCCTCCCGCTCGACTACGATCGTGCGCAACCCCTCCGATGCGCCGTACACGGCTGCCGCAAGACCGGCGGGGCCGGCGCCGACGATGATGGTGTCGTATTCCGCGTCGGAGGGCTCGGTCTCGAGTCCCAGCAGCTCCGCCACGCGTCGGAGCTGCGGCTTCACGACCGTCTTCCCGCCGATGACGCGGATCGCCGGCAGGTCGTCGTCGACGGGAACCGGGCCGCCCCACGCGTGACCCACATCGAGGTCAGCCGGCTTGAGCCACGCAAAGGAGATCTGATTTCGATGGAGAAAACGCCGCAGCTCGGTGCATGAAGCATCCCATCGATGCCCGAGCACCAAGGCGCGAGGCGGCGGCGGGTCGGCGGCGATGCCCTGCAGTCCACGCGGCCCGCTGATCCGGTGGCTCGCCAGCCTCCCCACCTCCTTGGCAACTTCAGGCGCGACCGCTGCGACCGCGTGGTACTCGCTCGGCTCGATTCGGATGACGCGCGAAGGCTCGGCGGCGCGGAACCCGACCGGGAACAGCGTCCCGAGCGTGATCGGAACCTCGCCGAAGATGTCGCCGGGCTGTCGCTCGCCCACGACACGCTCGATCCCGTCGACAACCTTCACGGCTTCGATCCGCCCCTCGAGGAGCGCGAACAAGGCACGCTCGTCGCCCTCGTGCGCGGCGTACTCGCCCGCCGCGAGGCTGATGTCAGCCGCAGCACGCGACAGCCGCTCGCACGCGGGCGACTCGAGGTCGGCGAAGACCGGAACCCGTCGAATGTCTTCTCCGGTCACCACGACTGCAACCTGATCGCTCGCACGACACGAGGCTACTTCGTTCCGGGCGCGCTGGGCTACCCGCGTGTCGCGACGGCCGCGTGCGCTCCTCTAATGGTTTATGGTCGTAAAAACCGTTAGACAGACCGAAGGAGGATCATGCCGAAGGACGGTCGGACTCTCGAGCTCGTCGTCTACGCGTTGAGCGAGGGCGCGTCTCGAGAGCAGTTCATCGCGACGAACGGCGCCGTCTCGAGCTGGATCAGCAAGCAACCCGGCTTCATCTCGCGCGAGCTCGTGTACGACGGTGGCGGGGACCGGTGGGTCGACGTCATCTGGTGGGAGACGATGGAAGACGCTCACGCCGCCGCCGAGCTTTCGCAGACGTCGGAGTCGTGCGCGCCGATGTTCGCCCTGATCGACATGGAGTCGGCGCTGATGCTCCACGGCATCCCGGCAATCGAGCATGTCGGTCGGGCCGGCTGATGCTCGACCTGACGTGGGAGTGGATCGCGATCGACAAGGCAGCGCTCGATGTCGCCAATACCGTCGCCGTCGAAAAGGGCGTCGAGCACGACTTGCTAGCGTCCGACCCGGCGTACCAGCGTTGGGCCGCGGCTGCGGCACACTCGTCGGAGCTGATGCCCGTCGAGACGGCCGCGCTCGCCTCCGCGCAGGCGCCGATAGTCGAGATGCGCAAGCACATACGCGCTCTGTTCCACGCCACCGCCGCCGGCGAGCCGCTGCCCGAAGCCGCTGTCGCAAGGCTGAACAAGGCCAGCCGTGCCGCGCCGCAATGGCCGGAGCTCGGCACAAATCATCAGATCGAGCAGATCGCCCTCGGCGATCCGGTCGACCGCCTGCTCGCGCGCTATGCGCGGTCGGCGATGGAGATCGCCGCCGACGGCCGCGCGAAGTTACGCGTCTGCGGCGCGCCGTCGTGCGGGATGTTCTATCGGCCGCGGCGCGGCCGGCAGCGGTGGTGCTCCGAGCCGTGCGGCAATCGCGCACGCTTCGCGCGCCACTACCGCGCGCATCGCCGCACGAGCTCGCGGTCACGCACGCGTACGTGACGCTCGGGCGCGGACACCGTCGCAAATCTTGGATCATTCGCCGCAACCGATCGACCAAGGGAGGCGAGATGGCGGAAGTGCTGCTGTTCCACCACGCGCAGGGTCAGACCAAGGGCTTCGAAGCCTTCGCGGACGAGCTGCGGCGAGCGGGGCACGCCGTGCACACACCTGACCTCTTCGACGGCCGCACCTTCCCCAGCATCGACGAAGGAATGGCGTATGCCCAGCAGCTCGGGTTTCCCGACGAGATCCTCGACCGCGGTGAGCGTGCCGCGAACGAGCTATCCAACGAGCTCGTCTATGCCGGCTTCTCGCTCGGCGTCGTGCCGGCACAGAAGCTGGCGCAGACCCGTGGCGGCGCGCGAGGAGCGCTCCTCTTCTACTCCTGCGTCCCCACGTCTGCGTTCGGGACCGCGTGGCCGGCCGACGTGCCGGTGCAGATCCACGGAATGGACGACGACCCGATCTTCGTCGGCGAGGGCGACATCGACGCCGCCCGCGCAATTGTCGATTCGACCAAGAACGCCGAGCTGTTCCTCTATCCGGGGGACCAGCACTATTTCGCCGATTCCAGCCTGCCGTCCTACGACGCCGACGCAGCCGCCTTGCTGATGAAGCGCGTGCTCGAGTTCCTCGAGGCCCGCTGAGAGTGCGTCAGTACGTGAGGCCGTGCCCGAACGCGAAGAGCGGCGCCTCGGAGTCGTACGGCACGTCTGGTAGCTGGCGAAGCACCGCGTCGGTCGACGACGGCAGCTCGAACGGCAGCCTTCCGCTCGGCTCGAAGCGGCCGAACACCAAGTCGAGCACGGCGGCGTCGGCTGCGCCGAAGCTGGCGAGGAGCGCCGCCGCCCCGCCCGCGATCTCCGTCAGGATCGCCGGCCGGTCGAGGAACACGTCGACGACCGTCGGCACCTGCCGGGCGATGTCGAGGAGGCGGTCGCGCTCCGCCGCCGGGAACTCGAGGCTGCCCTGGTGGAAGATGCTCTCGAGGAAGCCCTCGCGAGGCTCGAACGGCGCGGCAAGACGGAGCACAGCGAGGTCCGCGTCCGTCGGCGAGTCGACGACGTCGCCGTATTCGCCGGCGGTGGTGGCGTCCATGCCTTCGACGTAGAGGCGCGGCCGGGAGCGAATAGGGAGCACGCCGCCGTTTGCGAGCAGCACGAGCGAGCGGCGCTGCGCCTCTTCGCCGGCGCGGCGGAAGTCGTCACGACCCGCGATCTGGACAGCCGCGTCCTCGTCGACATACGGGCTGTCGAAGAGGCCGAGCCGGAACTTGACTCGCAGTAGCCGACGCACCGATTCGTCGATGCGGTCCTCCCTTACACGCCCCGAGCGCACGAGCTCGACGAGCAAAGACGGATCGCTCTCACCACCGAGCTGATCGCAGCCTGCCGCGACGATCTTCGCGACCCGGTCGGCCGCCGACAGATCCTCGACGCCCCAGCACTTCGCGTAGAAGACCCACTCGCCGAGGTGCGCGTCGGTGACGAGCCCCCAGTCGGTGCAGACGACCCCGTCGTAGCCGAACCTCTCACGCAGGAGACCCGTGATCACCTGCTTGTTGAAGCCGAAGCCAACCTCCTCGAGCTCGGTGCCGACGGGGCGGCCGTAATACGGCATGACCATCGCGGTCTCGGCGGCAAAGGCGGCCTCGAAGGGCCTCAAGTGGTACTCGAGGTTGTCGCCCGGATAGACCTGATCCTTGCCGCGGGCGAAGTGGGGATCCTCGCCGTCGGCCTGAGGGCCGCCGCCCGGAAAGTGCTTCGTCATGCAGGCGACACCCTGCGGACCGAGCTCGTCGCCCTGGAAGCCGCGAATGTACGCCGCGAGAAGGCGCGACGAGAGCTCGGCGTCCTCGCCGAACGTGCCGGAGCAGCGCGCCCAGCGCGGCTCGGTGCAGAGATCGGCCGTCGGATGCAGAGCGGCGCGGATCCCGAGCGCGAGGTATTCCCGGCGCGCGATGTCGCCGAACGTGCGGACGAGCTCGTCGTCGCCCGCAGCGGCGAGCCCGATCGGCTCGGGCCACGCGGAGAGCGCGCCGGACGACATGCTCGTCGCGGGGTTGTCGCTGAAGCCGTGCCTGGGGTCGCTCGAGATCGTGACCGGGATTCCGAGGCGAGTCCCTTCCGCGAGCTTCTGCAGGCGGTTGTGCCAACCCGCGGTCTCGCGCGGGCCGGGCGACCAGTAGATGTTGAAGTGGTTGATGAGCCGCTCGCACACGAGCTCCGGCGTCGGCACCGGCGAGAACGGCGCAGGCTCCTCGAGCAGCTCGCCGCCGGGGCCGATCCCGATCGGCGCGTGGTACATCAGCCCGGCCTTCTCCTCGAGCGTCAGCTGCGAGAGTAGGTCGTCGACCCGTTCCTCGACCGGTCGGCGCGGATCCTCGTACGGGTCGACGCGTCCGTTGCCGTTCAGGTCACGGTACTCCACGACGTAGCGATCCTATGGGGCCGCGCGGCGGGAGCCCGCCGGCTCGCGGGCTATCTGATGGTGACGACGATGCTGTAGCGACGGTCGCGCGGCGACCAGATCCGAACCCGTGAGCCGGGACCGGCCGAGACCACGCGCCGCAAGAACCCGTTTCGCGTCGTGAGCTGCGTTCGTCCGACCCATTGCCAGCGGCCACTGTTGAACTTCTGCAGCCGGTAGGGCTGGCGTCCGAACCGCGGCCTCACCTGGCCCCACACAGCCGTCCGTTTCCCGCGACGCGACACCTGCGCAAGCGGAAGCTGATACGCGTAGAACGACGGCTTGACTCGGCCGCGGCTCGTGTAGAAACCGCTCGTCCACCGGCGCGCATTCGGCTCGTCCCGGACGAGGAAGTGAATCAGGAGGTCTACGCGCGGCGCGAGATACGCCCGCAGGGCCGCTTCGCCGACGTAGCGGGCCTGCAGCGAGTTCGGCACGCCGAGCCACTTGCTCGGCGGCTTCGAGTTGTAGCCGTACTCGGTCAGCCAGATCCTGGTGCGGATGCCGAACCGACGCTTCACCTCCGCGAGCAGCTTCGGGAGCGTTGCCATCGTGATCTCGGTACAGCGCCAGCAGCCCCCGCTCGAAGGCGTTTCTCCAGGCCGCACCGGATACGGGTTCTGGGCATAGGCGTCGAGCAGTGCGCGCGCGGCGCGCATGCCGCGGATCCACGCAATCGGGGACACGCCGCTCGGCGTCTTCCGCGGCGACGTCACACCGCCTGCGACGAGGTTGCGCCGGTTCGCCGCCTTGAGCGCGCGGTAGGTCGGATTCAGAAGGCGGGTGACGTAGAGGCGAGGGGAGTTAGGGATGAGAAACAGCCGCACATTCGGCTCGTTCCAGACCGTCCACCGAGTGATCCACGGATACTTCTTCGAGGCGGCGTACGCGAAGGATGCAAGGGCCGACGCCGCGTCCGGAACGTAATTGGGCCCCTCCTCGCCGTTCGCCCAGGGAGGCGTTCCCCACAGCGAGATGAGGACGGAGATGTGTGCCGCTCGTAGGCGCTGCAGGATCGAGTCGTACAGTTCCCAGTCGTACGCCGGATCGTCAGGGTCACGCGGGTCGTCGGGAACGGCTTGCGCGACGGTATCCCACCGCAGAGTCAGGCGAACTACGTCGACACCGAGCCGCTGCAGAGTCTGGATCCGCTTCGCCGGCGCTTCGGGCCCGTACAACAGCCAGGCGTCGTCCTGCACGCCGTTCTGAATACGCGGCGAGGCCGACGCGCCGGCAGTGACAAGTAGCGCCAAGCACAAGACGCCGACTACGGCTGCAAGCTGAATCCTCATGTCACCCCCTGTCAGAGGAACGCCTACGCGTTCCCATCTGCACCGGAGGCTAAGCGCCGATGTATTCGGGCGGCGTAAAGATTTCGTTCAGCGATCTAGATGGTGATGAGGACGGCATCATGGACCTCGTCTTGAGCGAGACCATTCGCTCACCGCCGAGGGGGAGGCAGTCGTGCGAGAGAAGGTTGCGCTCGAGGTCATGCGCGACGGACTGAAGAAGATGCTGAAGACCGAGCGATCCACCGGCCGCAGCCGGTCGCGGACGTGACGGCTGCGATTCGCGTCTGCGTCGCCGGAATCACCGGCTGGACCGGCCGAGCTGTTGCCGACGCGGTCGAGGCGGCAACCGACCTCGAGCTCGTCTCCGGCGTCTCGCGTTCCGATCCTGCGAGCTTCTCCTCAGTCGCCGAAGCGCTCGACGCGGTCGCGGCGGACGTGCTGGTCGACTACACGCACGCCGCCGTCGTGAAGGAGAACGTTCTCACGGCGGTCGATCGCGGCGTGGCGACGGTCATCGGCTCGAGCGGCATGTCCGCAGCGGATTACGCGGAGATCGACGCGCGGGCGGAAGAGAAGCGCGTCGGCGTCATCGCGGCCGGCAACTTCTCCTTGACCGCCGCGCTCGTTCTCCGCTTCGCCGTCGAGGCTACGCGTCACCTCGACGCGTGGGAGGTCATCGACTTCGCGAGCGCCGGCAAGCAGGATGCGCCAAGCGGAACCGCGCGCGAGCTGGCCGAACGGCTCGAGAACGTGCGCGCGCCGGTACCCGGTGTTCCGCTCGACGAGACGCACGGCCCGCGTGAGGCCCGAGGGGCGACCGTGGCCGGCACGCAGGTCCATTCGGTCCGGCTGCCCAGCTTCACCGTCTCGACCGAGGTGGTCTTTGCCGCCGAGGGCGAGCGGCTCTCTATTCGCCACGACGCCGGCGAGAGCCCGGCGCCGTATGTCGCTGGCACGCTGCTGGCGATCCGGGCCGTACAAGGCCGTGTCGGTTTGCTCCGCGGCCTCGACCAGCTCCTGGACTGAGGGTTCTCGTCCTAGGTCTGCGGTCGGTAAGACAGGTAGATGACGCCGTTCTCATACGCGTCGGAGGCCGCAAGTGACAGGTCCGTCGGCGCCGCCTCCTCGGGGAAGAGCCGCGGACCGGGTCCGCGGGTGAGCGGATAGACGAAGAGATGCAGCTCGTCGACGAGCCCGTCCGCGAGCATGGCTCGGACGAGCGTGCCGCTGCCGCTCACATAGAGATCGCCGGCCTCGTCCTTCAGGTTGCGGATCGCATCCGGATCGTACGGTCCGATGATCTTCGAGTTCCTCCACGTCGGAGTCGTGAGCGTGCCGGAGACCACGTACTTCATGGTGTCGTTGAAGAACGGAGCACCGGGATCGTCCTCTACCGTTCGCGTCGACCACGCCGGCTCGAACATCTCGTACGTCGTGCGCCCGAGCAGAATGCCTCGGGAACGTGCGGTGACCGCGCCGATGGCCTCCGCCAGTCTCGGATCGAAGCCGTAGTCGAACGTCCATGTCGGGGCGTCGATCACGCCGTCGAGGCTCATGAATTCGTGCACGTGTATCTCACCCACTTCTCACCTCCGTTTCGATGTCACCGTGTAGACCATTCAAGCGCCGCGGAGTCATCGCTCGCGGCGCAAACGCAGATAATCGAATCGGATGCGGATCCACAGCGTCGACCACCTCGTTCTCACCGTCACCGATCTGGAGGCGAGCGTGGCGTTCTACGAGCAGCTCGGCATGCGGCGCGAGATGTTCGGCGAGGGTCGCATCGCGCTGCAGTTCGGGGCTCAGAAGCTCAACCTACACCCGGCCGGGGCGGAGATTGCACCGCACGCGCGCCGGCCGACGCCCGGGAGCGCCGACGTCTGTCTCCTCGTCGCGGGATCGCTGGAGGATGTCGTCGCAGAACTTGCCGCGACCGGCATTCCGATCGAGCTCGGGCCGGCCGAGCGCACCGGCGCTCAGGGACCGATCCGCTCGGTCTACGTCCGTGACCCGGACGGCAACCTCGTCGAGCTGTCCGAGCCTCTCGGTGACCGTCCACGTTAGGGCTCGATCGCGATCCCGAGCGGACGAAGACGCGCGTCGCCGAGCGGCGTCACGAGCAGCGCCCGGGAGGTCGGCCGCCTGAGCACCCAGCCTTTTTCGAGCATCGTGGCGCAAACGGCCGAGCCGAGCGCTCCGGCGAGATGCTCACGCTGCTCGGTCCAGTCCGTGCAGACGCGGAGCAATGGACGAGGGCCGCGGGGAAGCGAGTCGACGTCGACGCCGAGACCTGCGAACCAGGCGGGCGCGGACGAGCCGAGTGAGAAGTCCGGCTCGATCGCGCCGACTGCCACGGCCGCGTCGGCGATCGCAACGCCGAGCTTCCCGGCAAGGTGGTCGTAGCACGTCCGCGCGGCGCGCAGCTCCTCGCGGCGCGTCCACGCACGCAAGCCGCTGACCGGCCGTTCGCGAGACAGCTCTGCGAGCGCCTCATAGGCCGCGGCTGCTTCGCCGCCGGCGAGCCGCACGAGCCGCTCACGCCCATCGCGTCGCGTGAGCACGAGTCCACCCGCCTCGAGCCGGCCGACGTGCTCGGTCGCGGTCGAAGAGGCGACACCCGCTGCTCGCGCGAGCGACCGCACCGTGTGCTCGCGACCGTCGAGCAGCAGCTCTACCATGGCAGCGCGCGAGCGATCCGCGAACAGTCCGGCTACCTCTGCCACGTCGGGCCCGCTCATGCCTCAACCTTAGGCAGCGGACGGTTCGGTCCGCGCCGAAGCGTCAGTCCGCATGGAACGCTTGCAGGCGTTCGGCCTCGTCCTCGAGCTCGCGGCGGACAGAGCGTGAGAGCCTCGCGAACGGCTCGAGCACGATGCGCCTGTTCTCGATCCGCCAGATGCCCGCGACGAACCCGTCGACGAGGAACGTCTGCGCAACGTCTCCGTTCATGCGGATGACCTTCCTTCGATGCTCCTCCGGGAGCACGCGCGTCCGATCCGCGAACGCGAGGAGCAGGTTGTCCCACTTCGGGAGAAAGCGGACCGGCGCGGGCGTTTCCGGATCCGGCAGCGGCGCGCGTGGGACGTCGAGCAGCTCACGTCCCTGCTCGTCGCGGAAGCGGCGCAGCGGCTCGAGCCGGTCGAGCGCCCGCTGGATCTCGGCCACGTGCATCATCGACCAGGCAACGACGTCGCGGCGCGACGCCGGCCCGAACGCCGCGAGGTAACGCCGAAGCATCTCCGCGCGCGCCTCCGTCGAGTCATGTGCGTCCGGCTCCTCGAGCGCCGTGAACCGGCCCGCCGGCCTCGCTTGCCAGAGCGCCGTCTCGTGGTGGTGCACGACGTGGGCGCGGACGCGCGCCGCGCGCCAGGCGCGCCGCGCGGCCAACCCGGTGAGCCCATGCTCAAGCTCCAGATATGCGATCCCGTCCGCCCTCGTCACCGGGCCCGGATCGCAGAGGGCGCGCACCGCCGGCGCGAGGCGCTTTGCGACGGAGGACTCCCACGGGAAGTTCGTCTCGCTCATCGCCGCGCGGATGAGCCCGTAGTCACGCCGCGTGACGAGGTGCAGCGTTTGCCGCATCACGGTCGCCTTCACGATGGTTGCGTTCGCGAGATCGCGCTCGAGCGTCTTGCGGCGAAAGCTCGTCGTGCGCGTCCAGATGCCGACGTACGGCGCCTGCGGCCACTGCGCCTGCATGCCGACCAGGCGCTCGATCACCGCGGCCGGCGAGAGCCGCTTCCGCTCGAGCAGCAGCTGCCGCGCCAGACTCGCGCGGTTCAGTTCGCGCAGCGTGAGAACGCGATCCGCCACGCGGTTACCCTAGAGCCAGTCGGTGCTGAGGGCCGGGCTCAGGTGAATGTCGACCTGGCGCAATCGTCCCTCGCCCGTGTGACGCGTGATCATCTGGGGATGACCAGTATCCAACCGGAGCTGTGGGTCGAAAACCCGATGCAGGCGGTCACGTTCTACGAAGCCGCCTTCGGCGCAACCGTCCTCCACCGTGTCGGAGAGGGTGACGACATCGTCGCCCAACTCGGCGTCGGCGATGGCGCGTTCTGGGTCGCGGGGACGTCGGCGGCCATGAAGCGGCTCAGTCCTCTTGCGATCGGCGGCGCGACGAGCCGGACGCTGCTCGTGGTCGAAGACCCGGAGAGCGTCTTCGGAAGGCCGTCGCCGCCGGCGCAACCGAGTCGTCTGCCGTGACGAGCGAGCACGGCTGGCGGCTCGGTCGAATCATCGACCCATTCGGCCACGAGTGGGAGATCGGCGTCCCCCTCGGGGCGTGGCCCACGAACTAGGTCGCGGTTGGGCCGCCGTCGCGGCCGGCCCAACCGCGGGCGACGTCAGGTCGCTCGACGCAACCGGAGCGGATGTGTCGAGGCTCGCTCGCCGACCGGCCGCGCCTCTCGGGCGAAGGCCCACGCGAGCCGCGTCAGCGTCAGGGCGCCGAGCATCAGTCCGAGGTCGCGCAGGGCGATGTCGTAGTACTCGGGCGGGTTGTTCGTCAGCAGGTTGACGATGATCCCGGCGAGCCACGCTGCAACGAGCGGCGCGCCGATCACCGGCGCCACGGCGACGATCAGTCCCGCGGCGATCTCGACGACGCCGACGAAGTACATGAAGTCCTGAGCGCTGCCGGGCATGATGTTGTTGATCCAGCCCGCCAGGTAGTCGGGCCAGTGCACCGTCCAGTTGAAGAACTTGTCGATCCCGAACAGGATCGGCGCGAGCGTGAAGCCGACCCGCAGCAGCCAGAACGCCTGATAGGCGGCGGCGCGGATCCGGTCACCCTGGGTCGCCTGCGCTTCCATCGTGGTCATCAATCGTCACCTCCGTCTTTCCGGGTCATCGCACAGCGTTTGTGTCGCGGAGGCGACGTTTCTTACCTGGGGTGCGTCGGCGTCTCGACGCGGAAAACCGGGTGGTTCGGTGCGATTCGGGTGATGTCCTCCGTCGACGCGTCGCCGTCGACGCCCTCGAAGAACTGGCCGACCTCCCACTTCCAGCGCTTCAGATATGCGCGGAGAATCGGCTCCTTCTCGGCGTCGGGAATCTCCGACGCACTGAACGGTTCACGACGTCGCCCGAGCAGGAGCTGTCCCTCGCCGGCAACGCGCAGATTCCGAACCCACTGCGTGTGTCCACGGGGTGCAACCAGGTACCTCGTGCCGTCCAGCGTCAGCGGATTCACCGGCGTGCGGCGGGGTTCGCCGCTCTTTCGACCGCGGACCTCGAGGACTCGGGAGCCCCAAACGCTGATCCCCAGGCGGGTCGACCAGGCCACGAGTCGGTTGAACACGTTGCGCGTGAACCAGTTGGGGACGACGTATCGCTCCGGCACGAAAGCTTCAGGGATCGACCGTGAAGCTGAACATCATGCCGCTCTCGTGGTGCTCCGCGATGTGGCAGTGCGCCATCCACCGACCGGGATTCGTAATGTCGAGAAGGATGTCGACCGTCTCGCCTGTGCGGACCAGCACCGTGTCCTTCCAGACGAGGTTCGGCTCGACGACGTCGTCGCGCGCGAGGATCAGGAAGCGACCTGCCCCGTGCACGTGGAAGGGATGCGGCATGGGATGGTCGGAATCGAGTTCGTTGACGAGGCGGATCTTGACCTGATCACCGACACGGAACCGCCAATCGATCCCCGCGTTCTCCGCTCCGGTCTCGCGGTCGGGCACATGTAGGGGCCGGCGGTGTCTGGAGAGGTGATGTCCATCACGGCGACGAAGGCAAGTGTCTTGTCGGGCGGAGCCTCGACCACCGGCGCGATTCGGTCGCGCAGCGAACCCATGTCCTCACTCGTTCGCAGGCGCTCGAACTGGTCCGCGAGCGCGGGTGCCGCCCGCTCCTCGGTCACGGTGATCGAGGCGAGTCGGTAGAAGCGGTCCGGCGTCCGGTGTTCGAGCGTGAGCTCGCCCGCGTCGGCGAAGAGCACGTCGACGACGATGCGCTCCGACGGTGCGAGGAGCACCTCCTCGATGAGCTCCTCGTGCTCGTAATGTCCGGCGTCGGCTCCGACGAGCTTCATGCGAGCTCCCGGAAGCGTCACGTTGAAGACACGAGTGTTAGCGGTGTTCGTGAGGTAGAAGCGCACGACCTCACCACGCCTGGCTTCCAGCGACAGGTCCGTCTCGCCGGAGACGAGCATGACGTTTCCGAAACGGCCCATCGCCGCGTGCGTCGTCTCCTACTCGCTGAACGCCGCGACCTTGCCGTCCTCGATCAGGATGTCGTCGAGCGTGAGCAGGAGCTCGCGGTTCGCCGGCGGCCAGTAGTCCGGCTCGGAGGGACGCACGAGGATGTTTCCGTACAGCCCCATCTCCTGGCCGTAGTCCTCGCGGATGTGCGAGTGATACCAGTAGGCGCCCGTGTCGGGACAATGCACCTGGTAGGTGAACGTCTCGCCGACGGGGATCGGCGCCTGCGTGTCATGCGTACCGTCGTAGCGGTTTTCGAGCCGTAGCCCGTGCCAGTGCACCGTGGCGTCGAGATCGCCGTGGTTCGTGACGCGGACCGTCACCGTTCCGCCTTGTGGGACCTCGAACGTCGGCCCGGGGATCGATCCGTTGTAGGCGAGCATGCGCACGACGGCGTCACCGATCCGCTTCCCGACGGGCGCGATCTCGAGCTCGAGCTCATCGCCGTCGGAAAGCTCGACCACGTACGGCTCCGTCGCCTCGGGAAGACCTTCGGTCGACGTCGGCAGCCGGGCGCCGGTTGTCGCGTGGCCGTGGGCGTGGTCCGTCATCGCGGAATCATCTCTCGTGTCCCGTGGCGAGCGGCCTCGATCTGCTCCGCAATGAACTCGGCGTCGTCTTTCACCCAGCCGAGAAGTGCTGACCCGCGCGTGTGCTGCCAGGTCAGGCCGAGGAAGTAGAGGCCCGGCACGTCGGTGACACCCCGCCGGTGACGGACGCCTCCATTCGGGTCGAACACGGGAAGATCGATCCAGGAGTAGTCCGGCCGGTATCCGGTCGCCCAGATGACGGCGTCGACCTCGACGTCGCTGCCGTCCGCGAATCGGACGTCTCGCCCGGCTGCGTCAAACGACGCGGGGCTTCACCTCTACGCCGAAGCTCCGTTTCAACTCCCGTGGGCTGGACCCGATCAGCGTGTCGCGATGTTGGAGGCGCCGCCCGATTCGCGATTCCACCGTCGTGTTCAGCAGCCGCGTCTTCGTCAGCCACCAGAAGAGGTCGCGACCGAGAAGCCTTTGCGGGAGCGGCGTCTGGCGCGAGCCGACCGAGAGCTACGTCTTGTGTGTTGCCGCAAGCTCCTTCGCGATCTGGAAGCCCGTGTTGCCGCCGCCGACGACGAGCACCGCCCCTCGGGAATGTCGCTCGGCCGGCGGTAACCGGTGCTGTGAAACTGAACGACATCGGGCGCAAGCCGAGCCGCGGGCCGCGGAACGTACGGCGTCTGGAACGGACCGGTCGCGACCACGACCTGGTCAACGGTCACCGTCCTCCCGTCCACCTCCAGCAGAAAGCGCCCGCTGTCGGAGCTGAGTCTCCGCACGTTGCTGTTCAGCTGGATCGGCAGCTCGAACGTCTCGGCGTAAAGCGATCACCTCGTCGCGGGTCGGATAGCCGTCGGGATCGCCCGCGAACGGAAGCCCCGGCAGGCTGTTGTAGCGGCGCGGTGTGAACAGGGTCAGCGATTCCCAGCGTTCCCGCCACGCCGCGGCAATCGAGTCCGCTCGGTCGAGGATCACGAAGTGCCGTCCTCGGCGGGCGAGGAAGTAGCCCATGCCGAGGCCTGCCTGACCCGCCCCGATCACCACGACCTCGAAGTCGTCTTCAGGACGGTCAGTCGGCGTTGTGCCCTCGTGGACGGCCGAGTCAACGACGCGCGACATCTCTCAGCCGAAAAAGGCTTGCTTCCAGTTGCCCGCGCTCCACCGACCGGCGCGCGCGCCAAGGTCTGATTTCACCAGGTACGACTCCCCCTACTCAGTCCTCGGAATCAGGTCTACGTCACCGGAGACGTGAGTAGAGTAACAAGACGACACGCCGCGGCTCACGCCGAAGAACTCAGCGCTGAAGCCGATAGGGCTACGGCTTCAGGCCGTCCCTGGCGTCATTTCGACCGAGTACCGCGAGGGGGTGACCTCACCGGCCCGGATGGGAATACCGACTGCAACCATAAATGCGACCGAGGAAGGAGATCCAGTGGGCGTCACCACATCAGCATCGACGCGAGGGATCCTCGCGGACGGCCAGCACGAAAAGCGTGAGGAGATTGTCGGGCTTCTGACCGAGGCCTACTGGATGGAGATCGAGTCGGTGATGAACTACATCTCGTGCTCGGTCAACCCCGACGGCGTGCGCGCGCGGGAAGTCGTCGAAGCGCTGAGCGAGGACATCCAGGACGAGCTCGGACATGCGCAGCGGTTCGCTCAGCGGATCAAGGAGCTCTATGGAGTCGTCCCGGGCTCGCTGGAGTTCTCGGCCTCTCAGCGCGAGCTCCAGCCGCCCGACCAGCAGACCGACATCGTGCATGTCATCAAGGGCGTGATCGCAGCCGAGAGGGGCGGGATCGAGCACTACAACGGGATCATCGAGGCAACCGACGGTGTCGACTGGGTCACCCAGGACATGGTGATCGACATCCTCCGTGACGAGGAGGGGCACCGGCGTCTGTTCGAGGGTTTCCTCCGCGAGTACGAGGGCGAGAGGGTCGGCTAGGGCCCGTGCCGCGAACGCGATTTTGAAGGAGGGACGCTTTCTTCCGGCCTAGACGCGCCGCACAAGCTCGGTGAGCGGCTTCCGGTTCGCGCGCGCCGACCACTCCTCGGCCGGCCGCGACTCGGGGTTGCGCGGCCGCGCGGGATAGCCGAACGTCACGACGAGCTTCACCTCGGCGCCGCAGATCCGCGCGGCGGCCTCAGGGTCGCGGATGCCGTTCGGACACGACGTGACACCTTCGCCCCAGGCGCACAGCATCATGTTCTGCGCGCAGCGGCCGACGTCCCGGTCCTGCGGTTCGCCGCAGATCGCGACGACCAGCCTCGCGCCGAGGACGTTCCGCCGCTCCCAGACCGTGTCCGCGAGCCGCTGTTGCGCCGTTTCGACGACGACGAATTCCCACCGCTGCGAGTTCCGGGAACTGCCGGAGAGCCTTCCGGCATCGAGGATCCGCCGGACGAGGTCCTCGGGGATCGGCGTGTCGGCGTAGTCGCGTTGGTCGCGCTTGCTCGCGACCGCGAGGTAGACGTCCACACCGGAGATCATGCCTGCAAAGTTGGCCCCGAAACGAGCGTCGGGGCCCAACCAGCAGGTCTTACGAGTTACGTACGCTACTCGTCGCCGCCACCGGCAAGGAAGCCCGAGTGGCCGTTGCATGCGTCACCGGGATGGAACCCCTGCGTCGCCATGACATCGCGCACTTCTTTCGGGATCGCGCCCCAGTTCTGCACCTCGGAATTCCGCCCCGGGGGCGGATTTCCGTGACAGGCTCGCCGCCTCGTCAACGCATTGCCGCCCGGTGACTAGCCGGACGTCTGACCGACGATCGACGATTCCGGTAGTGAGACGCGTCAGGAGCTATGCGGGCTGCTGCAGGGCGGCAAGCAAGGTCTCCAGGTCGTACGAGTCGTCGTGCCTTGTGCCGTTGATGTAGAAGGTCGGCGTTCCGTTGACACCGCTGCGTACGCCGCTCATGAAGTCCTCACGGACGCGTGCCGCATGGACATGCTCCGCTAAGTCCCTGTCGAACGACTCGAGGTCGAGCCCGAGCCGCTCGGCATATGCGTGGAGGTCCGCATCGCCCAGCTGCCGTTGGTTCTCGTACAGGGTGTCGTGCATCTCCCAGAACTTTCCTTGGCTCCCAGAGGCCTCGGCCGCCTCGGCAGCCTGCTCGGCGTGCGGGTGCGATGTCGTGATCGGGAAGTTGCGAAAGACGAACCGCAGCTTGTCGCCCATCCGCGCCTGCACGTCCTTGACGATCGGGTACGCCGCGCCGCAGTACGGACACTCGTAATCGCCGTACTCGACCAGGGTCACGCCCGCGTCGGCCGCGCCCTGGATGTGATCTCGATCCACGTCGACGGGCAGCGTGAGCTCGGCTCCCCATTGCGTTCTGCTCATGAGCCCTTCTCCTCGCCCAGGTTCTCGAGGGCCCGCAGGATCCCGTCGGCGCCCGGGTTCACAGCCACGGGAGAGACGAAGCTCCACCGGATGATCCCGTCCGCATCGATGACGTACAGCGCCCGCTCGCTCGTCCCGTCCTCGGCTCGATACACCTGGTACATACGCGCCACCTCGCCTTTCGGCTCGAAGTCGGCCAGCAGTGGAAAGTGCAGGTTGCGGTCCCTCGCGAAAGCGAGATGGCACCAGACGCCGTCGACCGAGATCCCGAGGAGCGAGGCGCCGAACCGCTCGAACTCCGGAAGCACCTCCTGGTACAGGGCCATCTGATCCGAGCAGACGGGGCTCCAGTCCTCCGGGTAGAACGCGAGGATCACCGGCCGCCCGCGGAGCTCGGCGAGCGACACGGTCTCGTCGGGACCGGTGCGAAGTGCGAATTCGGGCGCTTTCGTACCCGGCGCGAGCGGCACGGCCTCTTCGTCAACCGTCGGGCTCATGTCGTCAAAACCTAAACGAGACGGCGCGCCCTAAGATGTCGGCATGGGCTTTGGAGATTGGATCCGGAAGCTCTTCTCGTCGAACGACGCGGAGGAAGAAGCCGCGCAACGCGAGGAGTACGGCACACCGGATCGCGTCGACCGGGAGACTCAGCGGGGCCGCCTCGGGTCCTTCGCAGGCGCCGAGGCGAGCGAGGCAGCGGACGACGAGCTCGACGAGCTCAAGGCTCCGCGCGACCAGGCCCCCTGACCTTCCGAGGGCGACTACGCCGTTCGAGGACGTAGCACGCGGCGCCCCGCCTCGAGCTGTTTGAGGAGAACCGCTGCGAGGAGCACGGGCAGCCCGATAACGAGCCACATGCTTGCGTAACCGTTCGTCGACTCGAACACGGGCTGTGAGACGCCCACCACTGCTCCAACGACGATCGGACCGAGCACGACACCGATCCCGCGCGAGAAGTCCTGCAGGCCGGCGGCGACTCCTTCGCTTCCAACGGGCGCAAGCGTGAATGCCAGCGCCTGTGGGAGCGTGAGCACGATCGCGCCGGCAAGCGCCACGAACGGGAGCCCGATCAGCAGCGGCGGGAGTGAGTGCGGTAGCACGCCGATCAACAGGCCTGCGCCGTAGATCAGGCTCGTGATCCTCAGGACGCGGAGCAGTCCAAACCTGTCCGCGAGCCAGCCGGCCAGCGGCGCCCCGGCGATGTACGCGACCGCGACGACGGCAATGACGGCGGAGGCGACGGCAGGCGAGCGCCCGAGCCCGCGCACGATGTAGAGGACGATGAAGCTCTTCAGGCCGGCGAAGCTGAACTCCCACAGCGCGTTGACGACCGCGAAGAGGCGCAGGTTCGGGTTCCGCCGCAGGATGCGGCTGAGCGGGGCCGGCTCGTAAGGAAGCGTCGAGTTGTGACAGCGGCTCTGCAACCGAAAGACCGGTAGCAGTGCCGTCGTCGCGGCGGCGAGCGCGGTCGCGGCAATGAGGAACGGGAGCGGCTGCCAGAGGCCGAGGAGCAGGCCGCCGGTCAGCAACGCAATCCCGAGACCGGCGCCGCGTGCGATCGCCTGTCCCGCTTGAGCGTGCGCATACAACGTGCGCGGCAGGAGGTCGGCGTAGAGGGCACGATACGGCGGGTAGTAGATGTAGTAACCGACGAAGAACGCGAGCACGGCCGCCCCGGCAAGCGCGATCGACGGGCTGAAAGGAAGGAGCACGAGCCCAGCGGCCGCAAGAGGCGTGCCCAGGAGGACGAAGGGCATCCGCCGGCCGAGCGGCGAGGGCGGCAGGCGATCCGAGATCACGCCGGAGAGGAGCGGGACGGCAAGGGCAAACGCCCCTTCCGCGCCGATCAGCGCTCCGACGGCGGTCGGCGAGTGGACGAGGTGGATGAGGACCACCGGCCCGTAAGTCGTCACGACCGAGATCGCGAGGGCGAGCCCGAACGTCGGCAAGCCCAAGAGGACGAGCAGCGGGCGCACCTGGGCCGCCGCCTCGCCTTCACGTGGGAGGTGCAGATGCCAGCGCTGGCCGTGGCGCTCGTGACCGTGGGTGAGCCGGTCGACGAGTGATTCGGCGACGTAGAACGTTCGGTTCATGTCTCGTCCGCGCGTCCGGGCTCGCTGCTCGGAGCCGGTCCTGCGGCGGCTGCGGCGGCGGCGGTTGCGACGTCGCGCGGATACGTCCGCAAACCCTTGAAGAGGAAGTATGCGCTTCCGGCGAGCGGGAGGAGCATCAGCGCGAACGTCCACTGCAGACCGAATCGGCCGCCGCCGAAGACGTAGTCGGAGACGCCGCCGAACGTTACCGGAGCGACGGCTTGCGCCATCGTGCGCAGGAACGTCCGCACGCCCTCGGCGCGCCCCCAGAGCAGCGGGACCATGATGTCGAGGCGCGCGGCGTCGAGCGGCGGATTCTGCGCGGAGAGAGCGAGGGCGGCGAACGTGATGTACGGGAGTGCCGAAGTCGCGTGGTGGGTGAAGATCGCCGGAATGAACAGGACGACCGCGAGGGTCGCCGACACTGCGCTGACGAGGATCCGGCCGGTGAACACCCCGCGGTGCAGCAGCAGGTCGCCGAGCCAGCCTCCGGCAAGCACCCCCGCGATCGCGCCCACACCTACGACGAGCAGAACCAACGTGCCGAGGGCCTGATCGATTCCGTACTGACGGGTGACGAACTCCACGCCGAAGGTCTGGACGCCGGCGAGAAAGAAGTAACCACTCGCGCTCGAGAGGATCAGGACGACGTTCGTCCTGATGCGGAGTACGTAACGGGTCGCGGCGAAAAGACCCATCCGCCGGGGGTCTCCGATCCGGACGAGCTCCGGGTCGGGCTCGACGCCCCGCTCGCGTGCAAGCCGCTGCGCGTCGGTTGCGTGATCGCCGTCCCACTCTGAATCCGCGGCGACCGAGTCGGCGCCCGGTGCGAGGAGCGGCTCGCGGCCACCGCGGGCCGGCTCGGGGAGGCGAAAGACGAGCCAGGCCAACACGAACGCCGGCAGCGCGAGGATCACGAAGGCCGCGCGCCAGGAAAGCGCCGCAATATCTCCCGTGACCGCGAAGCCGATGCCCGCGCCCGCGAGCTCGCCGGCGAGGATGTAGCCGTAGATGCGCCCGCGCTCGGCCGCGCCGAAGTAGTCGCCGACGAGTGAGGCAACGAACGGCCCGGCCGCTGCGGTCACGCCTCCGAGCAGCATGCGTGTCAGGAGCAGCTCGCCGAACGTCGAGACGGTCGCGCTCCAGATCATCGCGGCGCCCCAGAGGACGATCGTTGCGCCGAGTGTCCAGGTTCTCTTCACGCGGTCGGCGAGGACGCCGAACGGGAGGCTCGCGACCGCGGCGACGAGCGACGTCACGGTGACGAGCAGACCGATGTCCGTGTTGCTGATCCCCAGCGCGTCCCGAAGTGGCCTCGCCGCCGCGCCCACGGTGGCCGCGTCGGCGCTGCTCAGCGCGAGCACCGATGCGAGCAGCACGATGACGCGCGTCCGCTCCGCGCCCCCGAGCTTGGCGGTGAGCGCGCGCACGCCCGCCCGCCCCACTCCGCCGATCGCCGCGCCGACGCTCCCCGCCGTCTTCCGCTCGGCGCTCACGTCAGACCGCTTTGTCCCAACCCTCCTCGCCGTGCGACCACGGGACTGCGGTGCCGCGTTTGTTGACGCGTTCCATCGGCCAGACCGTACACCGCGCGTTAGCCTCCGCCCGTGAACGTCTCTGCGGAGGCCGCACGGCGCTTCCTCGTCGCGCGCCACTTTCTCGCGCCCCCGCGCTGCCTCGACGGAGGACTTGATGCGGTCCGCGAAGTCTTCCATCGGTTCGGCACGGTCCAGTTCGACCCGCTGTCGGTCGCGGGCCGCAACCACGACCTCGTGCTCCACGCTCGGGTCGCCGATTACGACCCTGCCTGGTGCGAACGTCTCTACCAGCGGCGCGAAGTGTTCGAGGCGTACAACAAAGGGCTCTCTCTCGTCCCGACGAGTGAGTTCCCGTGGTTCCGCGGATCGGTGAGGCAGAAAGCCGCGGGGGTACTGGCCGAGAACGCCGAGGTGGCGGAGCAGGTGCTCGAGCGGATCCGAGCCGAGGGCCCGCTTTCGGCGGTCGATTTCGAGCGCGGCCCGGGAGGCGATCCCTGGGGCTGGGAGTGGGGGACGACGAGCGATGTGCGGGCCGTGCTGGACGCGTACACCCTCACAGGCGTCCTCGGCCTCGCGCGTCGCGACGGCAATCGCCGCTACTACGACCTGCTCGAGCGGCTGTTACCCGGTGAGTTGCTCGCTCGCGAAGTCCCGCTGCGCGAGCAACTTCGGCACAAGCTCCTTTCGCGATATCGCGCAAACGGTCTCCTCGGCCTCGGCGGCGGCGGAGATGTCTGGGGTGGCCTCGGCTACGCGAGGCCGAACCCGAAGCGACCGGATCTGCCGGGGCGATATGAGCTCCACGCGGAGCTCGTCGAGAACGGCGAGCTCGTCCCGGTCGAGATCGAAGGCATGCGCGGGAAGCGCTTTATCCTTCCGGAGGAGGCCGAGCTGATCGCAGCGCCACCGGAGCCGCCGCCGGGAGTGGCATTTCTCCCACCGTTCGACTCGTTCGTCTGGGACCGCAGTTTCCTCCGGTCGCTGTTCGACTTCGACTACCCGCTCGAGCTCTTCCATCCGGCCCCCAAGCGGCGTTACGGCTGGTACGTCCTGGCGATCCTCTTCCGCGATCGCTTCATCGGCCAGATCGAGCCGCGGATCGACCGTGACTCCGGCGTTGTCCGCGTAGACGGGCTCTGGTGGGAAGACGGCTTCGTTCCGCGCCGAGCCGACGGCTTCGTCGGCGCGATGCGCGCCGCGCTTCGCGCCTATCTCGGCTTCGCCGAGGCGCAGCGCCTCCAGTGGGCGCCGCACCTCGGCAAGGAGAAGCGGCTCTTCCTTACGCGGCCGTGACCTGGTCCGAGCCGTCGTACTCGTCGTGCCGGCGGAACCACACACCGGCCTCGTTGCGTCCCTCGGGTGCGCGATCGAGCCATTGGTACATGGCCCAGAGTGCATCGAGGCCCCGCGCATAGGCCGAGTAGGTGTGGTAGACGACACCGTCCTCGAGGGCGAACGCGCTCAGCCCCGGCGCCTGTCGCAGGTACGTCGCCGGATCGGTTCCGGTCATCGCTGCCACCTGGGCGACAGTACTTTCGGCGCCGGCTTCCAGCGCCGGTCTCACATCGCGCGGGCGGTAGTTGTACTCGACGATCGCGCCGCGCAGCTCTTCCTCCGTGTAGGAGCCGTTGAAGTCGAAGTTGAAGTCGCTGCCGAATGAGGACGCCCAAGGGAAGGTCCACCCCATCCGGCGCTTGTAGGCCTGGATCTTGTCGATGGGGGCGAGCGACACGGCCATCATCTCGACGTCGTGATTCTCGAGATGGACGACGGAGCCGTTGAAGCCGTCCGCGATCGCCGAGCAGGCCGGACAGCCGGCCGTGTACTCGGGCCCGAACATGAAGTGGTAGATCAGCAGCTGCGAGCGTCCCCGAAACAGGTCCGCCAGCGAGGCGCTCCCTTCTTCCGTCTCGAAGCGGTAGTCCTTCTCGATCTGGACCCACGGCAGCTCCCGCCGCCGCCGCGCCAGCTCGTCGCTGCGCCGGGTCAGCTCCTTCTCCGCTTCGAGCAGCTCGAGTCGCGCGGCGAGCCACTGTTCACGCGTTCCTGTCGTATGTGTGGTCATTGGTCGTGCTCTCCTTCCTGTGACGTTTCACATCGTTGGCGTGAGGCCGGGAACCGCTTCCGGCCAGACGAGGATCACGACGCCCAGGCCGACGATCGCCAGGCCCAACGCGACGTCGACGGACGCTGTCGGCGGGAACAGCTTCTGCGCGAACACCACGGCCGCCACCACGGCCATCCAGGTGACGCTCATGACGCCGAGCGCCACCAGCATCACCATCAGTCCGATGCTCGAGCCGACGCAGTAGAGCCCGAACCGCGAACCGGAGCTGACGCTCTCGCGGCAGCGCCTTCTGCAGTCGCGCTTGAACGGCGTGAGCTCGTAGGCGCCGGTCGCAATCACGAGGACGCCGGCGATCGACGTGCTATGCGGCCTGTACAGGACATAGACGGCGAGGCCGACAAGCGTCCAGACGACGATGTACGAGCCGACGAACTGCGGCACGGCGCGCAGGCGCCCGTCGGCGCGAACGTATCTCGAGACGGCGGGGACCGCGCCCGGCAGCATCATCGCGGCCATCATCGACACCCAGGCGGCGACGAAGAACGTGAACGAGCCGAGCTCTGTCGAAGCGCCCATGTCCATGCCGCTCGACTGGTGAATTGCGAGGATCCAGCAGGCGCCCGCAAGCGCGAGCGTCGCGGTCGAGGCGACCGACCTCTCGATCATGCGCCCCCCACCTCCTCGCCCTGACCAGTCGTCAGCCCGAGACTGACGGTCGGCGGCGGCTCGGAGATGTCGGGAAGGGTCTCGCCGGTCTCGAGCAGGGTCTTGAGATTGGCGAGGATGGGCGGCCAGCCCTGGCTGACCATGGCCACCATGAGGCTGCCGGGCTCGAAGCCGTCGTGCACGACGGTCAGCTTCACGAGGTCGCCGAGCGACTCGATGTTGAAGGTGACTTTCGAGCGCGGCTCGGCAGCGATCCGGTCGCGCGCCTCGTCGGTCACCTCGAGCGCCGCAGCCAGTTCGGGACTGAACGTATGCCAGCTGTACGAAAGCCGGCGGTAAGGATCGGATTCCAGCACGACCTGGTCGGGGTCGGAGATCGACACGCCGAACAGGTCCCACGTCATTTTTGACCCCTCGCTCCACTCCGACTGGAACGTCGCTCCCCAGTAGCGCTTGGTGAAGGCCGGATCCGTCAACGCTTGCCAGAGGCGCTCGGGGGTGGTCCGGATGTAGGTGGTGTAGACGAACGACGGCTTTTCCATCGCGGTGTCCTCCTCTAGGGCTCTTTTGAGGTCGGCCAGCGCCTCCACCCGGCTCTGGTCGTAGTGGGTGATCCAGCGCTCGCCGATCTCGTTGATGGGTGCGGCGTTGAGGTAATGGAGCTTCTCGCGGCCGCGGCGGACGGTGGTGACGAGGTTGGCCGCTTCGAGGATGGCGAGGTGCTTGCTGACGGACTGCCGAGCCATGCGCAGTCCGGAGCAGAGCTCACGCAGGGTCTGTCCGTTGCGAGCGTTCAGGCTGTCGAGCAGCTGCCGTCGGCTCGGGTCTGCCAGCGCCTTGAACACCTCGTCCATCTCTGGATATGCAGCCATCCGGCTGCCTAATATATGCAGCCGGACGGCTGCATGTCAACTCGAGTTAGTCGAGGATCGTCAGGTCGAGCTCACGAAGCCGCTCGGGGTCGGCGAGGATGTCCATCTCGACGATCTTCCCGCCCCTGACGGTGATGGCGCCGACCGAGAACGGCTCCCCGTCGCGGACCGTGACGGCTCCGACGGCGCCGTTGATGAGGGCAGGCCGCACGACGAGACCGAGCTGCGAGTAGAAGAGGGCCTGGCCGGCGACCGCCCTCGCGCCGCGGACCTCCCTCAGTCCGCCGGCCAAGGGGCCCATGTCCGCGCGGAGGACGACGTCGGGGTCGAGGACCGCGAGCAGCCCCTCGAAGTCTCCGTCGCGCGCAGCCGCGAGGAAGGCGTCGACGATCTTCCGCTGAGTCTTGAGATCGGCGTCCGGGACGGCGTTCTCGCTCTGAACGCGGCGCCGAGCGCGACTGGCGAGCTGCCGAGCCGCCTCGGGAGAACGGTCCACGATCGGCGCGATCTCGTCGAAGGGCACGGCGAAGATGTCGTGGAGGACGAACGCGAGCCGCTCGGCCGGGGACAGCGTCTCGAGCACGACGAGCAGCGCCAGGCCAACCGAATCGGCCAACAGCGCCTCGTGCTCGGGGTTGGTCCCGTCCGGGCGGTCGACGATCGGGTCGGGGAGGTGGACGTCGAGCGGCTCCTCGCGCCGGACCTTCCGTGAGCGGAGCATGTTCAGCGAGATGCGCGCAACCACGGTCGTCAGCCAGCCGCCAAGGCTGTCGACCTCGCTCGTGTCGGTGCGGTTGAGGCGCAGCCAGGCTTCCTGGACGGCGTCGTCTGCCTCAGTCAGCGAGCCGAGCATTCGATAGGCCACCGCCCGCAAGTGGGTTCGGTGCTCTTCGAATTGCTCGACCAGCCAGTCGCGCTCAGCCATTGGTCACATACCTCCGTCGAACCGGGTCATACAAGCAGACACCTGAAGTCCCAGTTATGTGACCGAGAGGAGAAACACAATGAAAGTCTTCGTCGCTGGGGCGAGCGGTGCAATCGGCACCCGGCTCGTTCCCAAATTGATCGATCGAGGGCACAAGGTGATCGGCACTTACCGATCGCCTGGAAACGCCGAAGCCCTACGTGCGCTGGGCGCGGACCCGATCGCGCTCGATTTGCTCGACCCGCGCGCGGTGCGCGACGCTGTGCTCGAAGCCGAGCCCGACGCGATCGTCCACCAGGCGACCGCTCTCGCGAATGTGCGGTTCACCAAGAACCTCGACAAGAGCTTCGCCCAGACCAACCGGCTGCGACGCGAGGGCACCGACGCGCTCCTGGCCGCCGCCCGCGAGGCAGGCGTGTCCCGGTTCGTCGCCCAGAGCTTCGCCAGCTTCCGGTACGCGCACGAGGGCGGACCGGTGAAGACCGAGGACGATCCGCTCGAGCCCACGCCCCTGGCAGGCACGGAAGAAAGCAACGCGGCGATGAGCTATCTCGACGCTGCGGTCACGGACGCCGGCGGTATCGCACTTCGCTACGGCGGCTTCTACGGCGGTCACAACGACGGGCTGGTCGGGCCCGTGCGCAAACGGCAGTTCCCGATCGTCGGCGACGGAGGCGGCATCTTCTCGTTCATCCACCTCGACGATGCCGCCGCAGCGACGGTGCTCGCGCTCGGCCATGACGGGCCGGCGATCTACAACATCGTCGACGACGACCCCGCCCCGGTACGCGAGTGGCTACCCGTGCTCGCGGACGCGCTCGGCGCCAAGACGCCTCGCCACTTCCCGATCTGGCTGGCGCGACTGTTCGCCGGCGAAGTCGCCGTCATGATGGGAACCGAGGCCCGCGGAGCCTCGAACGCGAAGGCGAAGCGCGAGCTCGGCTGGACGCTGCGCTACCCGAGCTGGCGCCAGGGCTTCGCGGAGGTGTATGCGAAACCGCGCCCATCGAAGGCGGCGGCAACGCGAACACCCGCGCGTGGCGCCAGCTAGGCGGCGCTACGGTCGGCCGCGGCGATCGCGCCTTGCGGAGGGAGATGCATGGCCGCAAGCGCTCGCCACGGCCGCCAGGGCTCAGCCGTCCGCCGGCTGGGAAACGGGAACGCGTCGGGCTCCCCGAGCCGCAGCGCGAGGTAGTTCGCCGTCAGTGTGTCGATACCGCCGAGGCCGACGAGAGCACCGGTCAGTCGCTCGAGGCTGATGCTTCGATCGAGTCGGAGGACGTCGTCTCTGACAGCACGAGCGAAGGCACCGATCGTTTCCTGCTCGGAACGCGCGAGGTCGAGCCGGCTGAGCCGGGCGTCCGCGACGGTTTCCGCCGTCGGAAACGTGTGCGTAAGGCCGAGACTCTCGAGGCCCCGGACGCGTGCCCCGAGCTCTTGAACGATGTCCCCCATGATGCGACGAGCCGCCGCGGCAGTCCGGCCCCGGCGGATGATCGCCTGGATACCTGTTTCAAAGGGACCCCACGTGCCCGGTGGACGTCGGCCGGGCGTCTTCGTCACAGACGGTCCGAGCACGGGGTCTCGCGAGAGCGCGCGGAGCGGCGCGTCGAGATCGAGGTCGAGGTTTGCGATATGACGCGCCCGTTTGACGAGATGCAGCAACTCGCTCCAGTGGGGAAGGTGGGCAACGAGGACGAGTGCGTCTCCGCTGTCCGGGTATAGCTCTAAGACGCCGGGATCGCCGTCGATGACGACGGTCCGCCGATATGTCCGACCGGAGACATGCTCCACTCCGGGGACGGCATGGGCGGCGAAGTATTCGAGCATCCCGTGCCAATCGAGCGGGCCCTCGTACGGGAGGCGAAGGGGCAAGCCGCCGTCCGCGACGAGGCGGTCGCTCACTCGGCGCCGTGCGCGCAGCTCGCGGGGCGAGGCACGAAAGAGCTCGTGACAGGCACGGTTGAACTGACGGAGGCTTCCGTAGCCGGCGGCGAATGCGATTTGCGTTATCGAGAGGTCGGTGTCATCGAGCAGTCGGCGAGCACCGTGTGCTCGCGCCGACCGGGCGAGACCGTCGGGTGTCACGCCGAGATGAACGGCGAAGAGCCGGCGCAGATGGCGCGCGGAGATGCCGAGCCGCGAAGCCAGCATCTCTTCGGTCGGCCCGTCCAGCCCGCCGTCGAGAATCATCCGGACCGCGCGGCACACGAGCTCGGGTGCCGTCGACGGCACAACCTGGGGAGAACGGTAGGGTCGACAGCGGAGGCAGGCCCTGTACCCGGCCGCTTCGGCAGCCGCGGCGAGCGGAAACTTCGTGACGTTCTCGGCGTTCGGGCGTGCCCCACAGCCCGGACGGCAGTAAATACCGGTGGTGACCACGGCCGAGACGCCGTTCATATGAGACATATAACCGGCGCCGACTCGGCCGACGAGACAAATCCGGACATGCGTCCGAATCGGGCCGATGCGTGCTCGAACCCTTGGTATATGCCTGGTGATGTCGAAAGGGCTCGATCGCTGGCTCGGCGTCGAGCTGCGTCATCTCGAGACGTTCCACGCCGTCGCCCGCGCAGGCTCGTTCAGCCAAGCCGCGTTGAAGCTCGGCTACACCCAGTCTGCCGTCAGCCATCAGATCGCCTCTCTGGAGCGCATCGTCGGCGTGCGGCTGCTCGACAGGCCCGGCGGCCGCAGACCGGTCTCGCTCACCGAGCACGGCACGCTCCTGCTCGGCCATGCCGAACGGATCCTTGCGACGCTGTCCGTCGCCGAGGCCGAGATGCAGTGCCTCGTCGACGGGCAGGAGCGCCTTCGCGTGGGGATCTTCCAGAGCGTCGGCGTGCGAGTCGCTCCTTCAGTGCTCAAATACTTCTGCTCCCGCATCCCGAACGCCGTCGTCGAGCTGACGGAGCGGACCTGGGAAGCCGACCTGCTCGTCGAAGTCGAGAACGGCCGGCTCGACCTCACGTTTGCGGCACTTCCGCTCGAGGATGGGCCATTCGAGTTCGTCGAACTCATGCCCGATCCCTTCGTGCTCCTGGTCGCAGCCGACTCGGAGCTGGCGAAGGAGAAATCGTCGCTCACGCTCGAGGAGCTTGCGCGGATTCCGGTCATGACATACGAGCGGTGCCGACGCGTGTCGCAGTTGAGGGAGGAGATGCAGAACCGCGGCCTACGCCTCCACCTCCAACATCCCTCCGATGACAACGCCACGCTGCAGGCCATGGCGGCGGCCGGCATGGGGGCCGCATTCGTTCCGCGGCTTGCCGTGGAAAGGGCACACGTGGGCGTGTCCGTCGCCGAGCTCGAGCTTCCCGTCGCGCCGCGAGTCATCGTGCTTGCCTGGCATCAGGATCGGCCTCTGACGCCGGGCGCGAAGCACTTCATCTCGATTGCGCGCCGTGTGTGCGCAGGGATCGAGAAGGACGAAAGTCGAGCACAGCTCGCCGCCGTAGCGGCCGCTCGTTAGGCCCGACCGCGTGGGTTCCGCCTCTACGACAAAATCCACGCGGCTGGGAGGCCGGCCTCTTAGGCCTTGGACCAGAGCTCCGCGTTGAAGCTCGGCCCCTGGGCCGTGGGGTTGTCGAGCATTCCTTTCACGTTCGTCTTGTAGACGAGGTAGGTCGGCCGCTGAAACAGCGGGATCATCGCGACGTCGGTTCCCAGCATGGCTCCGACGCGATTGACCAGGGCAAGCCTCTTCTTCTGGTTCAGCTCCTGATCCGCTTTCGAGAGCAGCCTCGTGACGGTTCGGTTGCAGTAGTCGCTGTAGTTCAGGCCGGCTCCGCAAGAGAAGATGCTCGTCAGGTAGCTCGGGTCGACCGTGACGTTCCAGGTGAACATCGCAAGGTCGAAGTCGTGTCCCGGCAGCTTGTTGTCGAAGAGCGTGCCCGAAGGGACGAAGGCGTTCCTGAGCTCGATGCCCGCGTCCCGTGCCTGATCCTGAAGGATGGTGAAAGCGAGGGCGCGCAGGGCGTTCCCAGTGGTCGAAGCGAAGTCGAACGACATCTTGGCTCCGCCGCAGCGGTAGATGCCGTCCCCGCCTTTGCTGCAGTTGTGAGCCTGCATGATCTGGTTGACCTTGCCGATGCCGTAGTTCCACTTGCTGAAATGCCTCGGCGTGTACGTGGGCTCGTTCGTCAACCTCGAGAGACTGTTCAGGACGCCGACATTCGGGTTCAGCGTCCCGTAGAGCGCTCGTGCAGCGGCCCGCCGGTTCAGCGCAGTGATCAGGGCCTGCCTCACCCATCTCTGCTTCGCGAGCGGATTTCCCTTGGGGCCTTGCTGGATCTCTATGTGTTCCCATTGCAGGCCGAGGTGGCTCACGACGCGCAGCCCGGACTGGCCGCGAAGCCCCGCCAGTGCGAGCTGCGGCGCGGGATAGATGGCGTCGACCTCGCCGGACCGGATGCCTGGATCTCGGAGTTCGTGTTCGTGATGAACCGAAACACGATCGAGTCGAGCTTCGCGCGCTTCCCGTGCCAGCCGCGTGGGTTACGGGTCAGCGTGACGCCCGAGCCTCGATCGAACCTCGTGAGCAGGAAGGGTCCATCTCCGATCGGAGCGTTGCCCTTCTTCGGATTGCAGATGCAGTCGCTCCAGACCGTGAGCATGTCTGTTCCGGCCAGGACGTGCTGCGGAAGCACGTAGGGGAACAGGTTCCGCCAGGCGGCGTAGTTGCGCTTGAACGCAACCGTCACGACCTTTCCGCTGCCTTTGACGCTCCGGATGTCTTCGTAGCCCTCCTGGCTGATGTGCTCTCGGTACCTCAGGTTCCTGATCGTGTTCCAGGTGAAGGCGAAGTCACGACCGGAGACGGGGACGCCGTCGCTCCAGCGCGCCTTGTTGCGGATGTAGTACGTGATGCGCAACGGCCTGAGCTTCAGCGTGTACCGACTGATCAAGTCAGGCTTGTAGGTGAAGTTGGGGGTGTAGAGGAACGCGCCGCGGATGACGGGCGCCTGGAACACGACGTTCCAGAACGTGCCGCAGTCGACGTCGAGGATTAGGTTGAGGCACCAGTCTGGGCCGCCGCCCTGCTCGGCGCCGAACACGAGCGTGGCCGCTCTGCCGGCCGACGCGTTGTTCATGGCGTCGACCCGCGCGGAGCCGGTTGCCGTCAACGCAAGCGCGGCCAACGCCGCTGCTGTGAGAAGCCACACCTTGCGGAGCTGCATCGAAGTCTCCTCCTCTTGCGAAGCCGTGGTGGAGCGCTGTGCCGAGTCGACACAACGTCGTGTTGCAAAGAGCGGAGACTTGCCGGGGCGATTTGCGGTTAGCCGGTATGAGGAGGCGTCATGACGGCTGTACCGGCGTTTCTAATTCATGTTGCGACAGGAGCTCGGTCTGTCAGGTACCGGTCACGTACCGCGCCGGCCGTGTCGGGTGGTAGGACATCGGCGTCTAGGAGCTTCTCGACCGTCATCGACGAGTAAGTCGAGTTGTCCACCAAGAGGTCTCGGTAACGGGTGCACCCGTCGCCGAAATCTGAATTGCCGGCGGGATAGATGACGACGTAGCGGCCCCAGCTCCACGCGCCGGTTACGTGCTGGAGCATCGACAGCAGCAACAGGTGCTCGAGCCACATCACGGCAAGGCCCGACCGCCCTTCGACAGAGTTGGTCGCGCCCGGCCGGAAGGCGCCAGACCTCTCTGCGACCTCCAGGTTACGCCGGAGGTTCTTCGGCTTCGGCATCTCCGGCTTCGTCCACTCGTGGTACTTGGTGGCGATGCCGATGATGCCGCTCGTCCCGTCGTCGAGCTCCAAGATGAACGCGACGTCGAACGCGCGCAGGCTGTTCAGGTACGTGGGATCGAACCGGCCGGGCGAGTGGGCGAAGCGGACGTCGCGAACGGTGCCGGGCGCGTCCCGCCACCACGTGTGGACGGCCCGGTCGGCCAATCCGAGGTCCGCGGCCAGGTCGCCGAAGAGGTTGAACGCCAGTGTCGGTGACCACAGGAGATCCGCCCACAGCCGCTGGTGGTCAAAGCTCTGGTGCGGTTCGACCACCGCGGTTCGGGCTCGCGCCGAATGGAGTGCCGCTGCGGTGACAAAGTTGGCACCGGTCTCTCTGGCGTAGGCGAGGGGCAGTCGACTCCCGACAGGACGCGAGGGCTTCCCTTCGCGCGGGACGATCGGCTGCGAGCCGATTGGATGCCCGTTCGCCTCCCGCCATTGCGCCTGGTGATAGCGCAGCGCCCGCCGGAACGCGGTCATCGCCGTCCGGCCCGGCACCCGGTCGTCCGCTTCCCAGCTATACGCGGCCTCGAGCTCGTGCTGGCTGAACGTCGCAGTCACGGCCAGATCGTACGCGGCTCTCCTGGGTTCGGGACACGGCATCGCGATGATTCTTCACGTCTCCGATCGTCTTCATAGAGACGGCTGTCCACGAAGAAGGGGTGAGGCTCGATGACGAAGGTTCTCGCAGGGATCACGACGTCCGTAGACGGCTACATCGCGGGCCCCGACGACGGCCCGGGCAAGGGGCTCGGAGAAGGTGGCGAGCGGCTGCACTACTGGGTGTTCGGCGGACCGTGGACGTACGACAACGAGCCGCAGGGCGAGCCGACCGGCGAGGGCGCTGCCTGGCTCCAGGAGGCGATGGCGAGGCTCGGCGCAGTCGTGGGTGGACGGTGGACGTACGAGGCGGCCGAGCACTGGGGCGACAAGAACCCGTGGGGGCTGCCGTTCTTCATCGTCACTCACCGGCCCGAGGACGAGCCGGCCGGCGGCGCGTTCACGTTCGTGTCCGGAGTGAAAGAGGCCGTCGACCGCGCGAAGGAGGCCGCCGGAGACAAGGACGTCCACGTGATGGGAGGCGCTGACGTCATCCGGCAGGCCCTCGAAGCGGGCCTCGTCGATGAGCTGAGCATCATCATCGCGCCGGTCGTCCTCGGCGGCGGCAAGCGCCTCTTCGAGGGGTTCTCCGAGTGTCTCGAGTTGGAACACGTCGGGGTGCGGCAGTCAACGCACGCGACGTTCATCGACTACCGCGTGAGGGCCACGAGTTAGCTCAGGATGCCACGATCGACAAACGCCTGTCGCACGACTTTGGCGGCAGCGATCCCGTAGAGCCGCTGCGCCGCTGCGACGGTGCGTGTTGCGAGGTCGGGCATCGTCGTCCCAGGGAAGTCGAACGATCCCTGCAGGATGATCGTGTCCGCGGTGGCGTTCCCGAGTTTCTGGCGGATGTCCCACAGCGCGCGGGACCAGATCTGCCCGTCGTGATGCACTTCGCCGTTCAAGTCGCCCGGGTAGTGAAGGTTCGTGTCGAGCCGGCGGAGGCAGTGCGGCACCATGCTCGTGTAGGAGGTCGAGTCCCAGTCCGCGACGCACGGCAGTGGCTCGAGTTCCGGCACGCCGAGCGACTTCGCGACGACGTCGGAAACTGTGACCGCCCAATAGTCGCCGAAGCCTTCGCTGATCGCGCCCGCCTCCTCCGATGCAAACGAGAAGCCCTGCGAGAAGTGGATCGCGTGCCCGTACTCGTGCAGGATCACTTCTGCGTCCTCTGCGTCGTCCACGCCTCCCTTGCCGAAGCGGAGCTCGAGGACTGGGTGATCGGTCGCGAACGAGTTGTCGTAGCCGAGCTGGTTTAGACGCACGCGCTGCGGCTGGTCATCGATCGGCCGAAGCCATTCGCCGAAGCCGAGGGTGTGAATGTACTTCTGCGACTCGGTTACCCAGTAGTACGCCATCACCTGCTCGAACTCGTCCTGGTGCCGTGTGTAGCGGAACGTGTTCGTGGGCGAGTAGGCCGGATTCCCGGTCGCACTCTTCACGGTGGCGTAGTCGCCGCTCAGGAAGCCGCTGCCGTCGAGGTGCGTGAGCGTCACGTCGTGATAGGCGGAGGCGGGAACCGCGCCGTCGGCGTCCTTCTGGTCGGTCAACGATTCGTCGCCGAGGCTTTGAACGGGATTCGAGACGAAAACGGAGCCCACGCCGGTCGAGCCGCCGGGCATCGGTTTGGCCGCCGTGGCCGGGCCAACCGTGACGATCGCGGCAGTCATCGCAGCCACAAAGAAAAAGCGCGTGCGTCGCAAAGTCTCCTCCCCCGTCGAAGTGCGAGCGAGCCTAGCGGAAGCTATCGTGGCGCGATCCGCGCGCGCGCACACCTGCGCGCAACCACGTCACGAACATCGGCTCGCGCTCGTGGTGGGTTACGACGAGGTCTCGGAACGGGAAGTCCGACGGCGTCACCGCAATTCGCTCGACGGGGCGCACCGCCGACGGCGAAACCCACTGCGCCGTGTCTCGGTTGCCGGCGAGAGGCGGCTCCGGCGTGAAGCCGTCCCGTGACAGGAGGTAGACCCAGCCGTTCGCGAAGGGCTCATCTTGATAGCCACCGCGGAGCGAGAAGAAGTACCAGCGTGGGTAGAGCTCACCGGGGATACCGAGCGAGCCGTTCCGGGTGCTGAAGGGCCGACCGCGGCGCAGGGCGAAGTACATCGCCCACACCGGATCACTGGTCGCGTACACGGCCTGCTGATCTCCGAACTCCGTCAGATCGCGAGAGCGGCGAACCGGCTCCAGGACTTCGAGATCGTCGCGGCCCGAGCCGTGGAACAGGACGTCTTCACGCAGCGCTCGCTTTTGCAATGACGCCAACACGCCGTCGTCGCCGGGCTGGGGCGCGCCGACGGACGGCAGCCCCAGCAGTCGAAGCACTGCCCCAAGCGGTGGCACAGTCTGGGCCCAAGGATACGGTTGAGGACGGTGTGAGCCGTAAACGCAGACGCCGGAGCCGGCGCTCGCCCTGTCGGTGCCGCCGGAAGGGCTCCGGTCCGGCGACGTCATCCTTCGCTTTCCCTCACTCGACGACGTCGACGGAATCCTGCCGGCGTTTACCGATCCCGAGCTTCGTGAAGCCGGGAACCTGCCCGCGTTCGGTCGCGAGGAACTGGTCGGCTCGATCAGTGAGCTCCCGTCGCTCGCG
>JBKPDB010000034.1:0-6005 GCA_046727655.1 Actinomycetota bacterium | reverse complement strand
TACTCGCAGGCGCTGACGTCGATGACCGGCGGTCGCGGCGACTACCACATGCACTTTCTCCGGTACGAGGAAGTGCCGCCTCACATTGCGCAGAAGGTGATCGACGAGGCGAAGAAGGAAAAGGAAGAGGCGAAGGTCTAGGCGCAGCTCGCTGCTCGCCTGAAGATGGTGCCTTGCCGCGATCCGACTGGAGGGCGGGTATCCAGCACGCGCGGTCGACTTCACCCGCGCGTTGCGAGTTCGCGTAGAGCCACTTTGTGCTCACATCGTCGCCGTTCGAGCCGAACGGGACGAGTTCGACCCGTCGCGTCAGATGAGCGCCGAAGGCGGGATACCCGAAGTCATTCGGGCCGAGGGCCAAGGCGACCGAGTCGCGCTCGGCGATGTCCTCGTCGAGATAACGGAAGATGGGTGCAAGGGGCGGATCGTGCTGCGACTGTGCCTGCCATCGCTGCAGGTGCCAAATCGAGGTCTCACTCGTCGGTTCGAGCAGGCGCAGCCCGGACGGCTTCTCCGTGTAATGCACGAGGACAAGGAATGCCGTCACCGTGGCAAGCGCCATAGCGGCCAGGGCCGTGCCGCGCATCCGCCACGCAAGTCCCCACAGTCCGGCTGAGACTGCGACGGGATAGACGAAGAAGCGTCCTTGCCAAGGGTGATAGGTCAGAGTCAGAGCAACCAGTGCGAACCAGGTGATCGGCACCAGGGCCGCCATCCACGCGATTCGAGGCAGATCCCTGCGCCGAACGAGCACGATCGCGGCAACGACTGCACCGACCACCAGGAGGAATCCCGCCGGGCCGAACCACGAGGCGGTGTCGCTTGCCGTCCGGGGAGACGATGCAACCGGGTCGCCGATCGCCAGATAGCCGTCAGGTCGGCGACTGCGGCACCAGCGATAACGCCCTTGCTGCTGCGCCGCCGCAGGACGAGGATCGCGGCGACGGCGGCTGCGGCCATGAGGTAGAGCCAGATGTCTTTGCCTTCCGCGCCGGACACATCGAACAGATCGACGAGGAGCCCGTACGCCGTCAAGAAGTTCTCTCGCAGATGCAACGGCGCAGTCAGGTTCCCAGTATTCGACTGATCGCCGAGCAGGCGCCCCGTCTCGACCGCGTTGACCCCGTACCAATACGCGCCGGCTGCGATCCCGATTGCGAGCGCGACGAGCCGCCTCGCCCGGTTCGTGACCGGCGGCGCTACCCAGGCGAGTGCAAGGAGGATGGGGATGCCGTACGCAGCCGTGAACTTCGTTCCTACCGCCACGGCGAGTGACAGTGCCCCGAGCCCGTGCTCCGCCCGCGATCGGCCGAGAATGAACACCGTCGCAGACATCAGAAATGACGCGACGACGATGTCGTTCTTCGCCCCCGACGCCTGCAAGAAGACGATCGGCAGCGTCAAGAAGAGAAGCGAGGCGAAACCAGCCTCCGGTCGACCGAGCCCGTAGCGGCGTGCCAACGCAAAGACGCCGACTGCGCACGCCAGCGTTGCGAAGAACTGCACGAGGCCGACCGAGACTTCGTTGCGGGTCACTGCGAGCGCGAAGGCCATCCCGATTTCGGCGTTCGGCGGGTTGAAGTTGAGGCGCTCGTCGTAGGCCGCGTCGATGTAACCGATCCGTGCTGATTGCAGCCAAAAGGCGGCGCGCGCAAGGTGATAGTTGAGAGGATCCCAGCCGTTCGGCGGCGTCCCCAAGATCAGTGCGACGACGTAGGCCAGCGCAAGTCCAACGACGAGCGCCAGAACCAGCATCGTTGGGATGTCGCAGCATGAAGGCCGTCGACAACCGAGGTGGCCGGGGCAACCGAGGGGTTCCGAGCAAGACCCAGGTGCTGACGGCGGCTGCGAAGACCGCGGCGGACCCCGCAATGAGCGCAGCGTGCGTGACCTCGCCAAACGGAGACAAGAAGAGGCATAGGCCGACCATCTCGGCGAACGCCACGACATAGACGGCCAACGCCGCTTCAGCGGTTGTCGGCAGTCGCAGCGTCGCCCCAACCAGGATGCCGGTGCCTGCCAGGAGGAGCAGGACAATTGCTCCGGCATACATCGACCGGAGTCTCGCAGGGCCGGGCGATAGGGTTGCCATCGGAGGTGTGATGGACAAGGGACCCAGGCTCGACCCGGCACTCGTCAACGAGTTCGTCCTGAAGGCTCACTCCGACTTCCAAGCCGTGAAGGAGCTCCTCGAACGGGAGCCTGCACTCCTCACTGCCGCATGGGACTGGGGTGGAGGAGACTGGGAAACCGCGCTCGGCGCTGCATCCCACGTGGGACGCCGCGACATTGCGCTCTTCCTCATCGATCACGGCGCGCCGCTCGACATCTTCGCCGCGGCCATGCTCGGCGAGACGGGCGTCGTCCGCGCGATGCTGGAACGCTTCCCCGGGCTGGTCGACGCGCGCGGCCCGCACGGCATCCCCCTGCGGGTGCACGCCGAACAGGGCGGCGAGGAAGCGCGGGCCGTGCTCGAGCTGTTCGAGAGCGCCGAGGCGAAGGTCTAGCCCGCAGCTGTCGCCGTCAGGCCGCGCCTTCGCCTCATACGTTCGGAACTAGATGCTCTGAGGCTGCGGCTCAGTCGATCCCGGCTGCTCGCCGGCCCGAAGCCGCGTGATCAGATCGGAGACGTCCGCGAGCTCCTGCTCGAGATCACGCTGGTACTTCTCGAGCCGTTCGAGCACGTTGTCCCGCTCGTACCACCGTCGACCGAGGCCGCGGTGATGTCGTCTGCGTCCGTGGTACATCGTCACCTCCCTTCGTAGCGATCGAGAAATTCGTCGATCCGTGCGCGCGAGCGGCGCAGTGCGGCAGCCCACTCGTCGAGCAGGCGCTTCCCCTCGTCGGTGAGCTCGTAGGTGCGCTTCGCGGGACCCGGCGCGCCCGCTTCCCATTTGGACGTCACCAGGCCGTCCTCTTCGAGCGCTCGCAGGATCCGATAGAGGTTGCCCATGTCGACGCGCGACTCGCCGGTGAACGCCGGCAGCTCCTCGAGAAGCTCGTAGCCGTGAGTCGGCCGCTCGCGTAGAAGCAAGAGCAGCGCCGGCTCGCTGAACCGCTCGACGCGGGCGTGAACGCCCCAGTGCCCTGGCCGGACCATGCGGCGACAACGGGCTCCCCGACCACCGCGCCCCCTCATCCGCGGACTACATGTAAAACACACATGTCAACGACTCTAGCACCGGTTGCAGTCCTTCTGCCGTGGGCTAGTGTCCACGGTTCGTGCGACAGCTGACCCGTAATTCCGTCAAGCGTGTGTGTGCCGTGTGCGAGCGGACCTTGCTCACCGGCGAGCGCGCCATCCGCTTCGCACCCGACGGCGAGGATGACTACGTCGACGTCTGCCCGTTGTGCCAGGAGCTCGCGATCGAGCACGGCTGGGTGAAGGAAGGAAGCCCGACTTCGCCGACGGTTCCGAACCAACGGCGCCGACGGCGTCGCGGCCTGGCCTCGCTGTTCGACACGCGTCGTCAGCCGCCCGACGAGCCGGTCGTGGCAGAGCCGATTCTGCGGCGCCTGTCCGGCCCGGAGCAGCAGATGGTCGAGGCGGCCGACACGTTCAACGGCAGCGATTACCGCAGGACCGTGGCCGGGATCGCCAAGAGTCTCGGTCAGCCGCGCGCGAGCATCGTCACGCTGTCCGGCGCCAGCGGCGAGCTCGTCGTCACCGTCGCGTGGGACATCTCGTGGTACCAGTACCGCGTCAGGCCGGGCTTGCCGCAACCGGTCCGCCTCGCGGAGCGAGGGCACGAGCTCTCGCAGCTCGATGCGTCCTACAAACGGTGGAACGCCCACATCGAGCAGGACGGACGCCTACTCCCGCAGATCTCACCGCTCTAACACGGTGGCAACGACCGAAGCAAAGACCTTCCAGAACTACATCGGCGGCGAGTGGCTCGACGCCGCCTCCGGGGAGACGTTCGAGAGCGTCAACCCGGCGAACGGCGAGACGATCGGCGTGTTCCCGCGCTCGTCCGCGGAGGACGTCGATCGCGCGGTAGCGGCCGCGAAGGCGGCGTACGAGGAGTGGAGGCTCGTGCCCGCGCCGAGACGCGGAGAAGTCCTCTACCGCTTCGCCAACCTCTTGCTGGAGGAGAAGGAGGAGCTCACCGACCTGATGGCCCACGAGATGGGCAAGGTCAAGGCGGAAGCCGGCGGCGACGTCCAGGAAGCGATCGACATGAGCCTGTACATGGCGGGCGAGGGCCGCCGTCTCTTCGGCCAGACGACGCCGTCCGAGCTGCGTGACAAGTTCAACATGAGCGTGCGCATGCCGATCGGCGTCGTCGGCGTCATCACGCCCTGGAACTTTCCGATCGCGATCCCGTCGTGGAAGATCGCGCCCGCGCTCGTGGCCGGCAACACGATCGTCTTCAAGCCGGCGACGGACACGCCGCTGCTCGGCGAGCGTTTCGTCCAGCTCCTGGACGCGGCAGGCTTGCCGAAGGGCGTCGTGAACATCGTCCACGGCGGCGGCGGCGCGGTCGGAGACCGTCTCGTACGTCATCCCGACGTTCCCGTGATCACGCTGACCGGGTCGCGCGAGACCGGAGTCGAGGTGATGCGCAACGCTGCCGACGGGCTCAAGCACGTGCACCTGGAGCTCGGCGGGAAGAACGCGATCATCGTCCTCGACGACGCGGATCTCGACCTCGCCGTCGACGGGATCATCTGGTCAGCATTCGGAACCTCGGGACAGCGCTGCACTGCGGCTTCGCGCGTGATCGTCCAGAGCGGCGTCTACGACGAACTGCAGTTGCGCCTCGTGGCCGCGGCGGAGAAATTGCGCTTGGGCGCAGGCTGGGAGGACGACACCGACGTGGGCCCTGTCATCAATCGCAAGGCTCTGGAGAAGATCCACTCGTACACCGGTATCGGCAAGGACGAGGGCGCCAAGCTGCTCACCGGAGGCGAGGTTGCGACCGGCAACGGCTTCGACAAGGGCAACTACTATCGGCCGACGATCTTCGGAAACGTCGATCCGCAGATGCGGATCGCGCAGGAAGAGATCTTCGGTCCGACGACTGCGTTGATCCCGGTGCCCGACGTCGACGAGGCGATCCGCGTCTCGAACGGGATCAAGTTCGGTCTCTCGTCGTCGATCTTCACGCGCGATGTGAACAAGGCGTTCCGGGCGATGCGCGATCTCGAAGCCGGCATCACGTACATCAACGCGGGCACGATCGGCGCCGAGGTGCACCTGCCGTTCGGCGGGACGAAGGACACCGGCAACGGGCACCGTGAGGCGGGCCAGGCTGCGCTCGACGTCTTCACCGAGTGGAAGTCGATCTACGTCGACTACAGCGGCAAGCTGCAGCGCGCGCAGATCGACACCGAGATCTGAACGAGAAGAAGATTGCGGTAATCGGGAACGCGGGGGCACTTTCGCAACAGCGCGCTGTCCCGCTGGCTCTCCCGTTGGCGACAGCGTCTTCGCGCGTGCTGCGGCGTACCGTGAAGCGCTATCTGCGCGGGGCGGCGTGAAGGCGCGCCTCTCGACCGACGGCGGCGCACGCGGAAATCCGGGCCCGGCCGCGTTCGGCTACGTCCTCGAGACAGAGGACGGCCGCGTGCTCGCGGCGCATGGGGAGGCGATCGGCGAAGCGACGAACAACGTCGCCGAGTACAGCGGCCTCGTCGCCGGGATGGCGAAGGCGGCCGAGCTGGGCGTGGACGAGCTCGAGGTCGTCTCGGACTCGGAGCTGTTGGTGAAGCAGATGCGAGGCGACTACCGCGTGAAGAGCGGGCTGTTGCGGCCACTCTGGGAGCAGGCCTCAGACCTAGAGCGGCGCTTCGAGAAGGTGCGCTACACGGCTGTCCGGCGCGCACACAACGAGCTGGCGGACCGGCTCGTCAACGAGGCCCTCGACGCCAAAACCTGAGGCTATACTGGCCGTCCGCGCGGATGTAGCTCAGTTGGCTAGAGCGTCTGCTTGCCATGCAGAAGGTCGTGGGTTCGAGTCCCATCATCCGCTCCTAAAACCCCCGTAAACCGGGGGTTTTTG
>JBKPDB010000033.1:0-61475 GCA_046727655.1 Actinomycetota bacterium | reverse complement strand
GCCTGCGCGAGGTTCAGCCGCGCCTCGGGAAGTCCGACGTGCTCGACGGCCTGCGCAGCGGCGACGGCGACGAGCAGCGCCCGAGGGTCGGCGTTACCGATGTCCTCGGATGCGAGCACGACCATGCGCCGTGCGATGTAGCGGGCATCCTCGCCGCTCTCGAGCATCGCGGCGAGGTAGTAGACGCTCGCGTCGGGATCCGAGCCGCGCATCGACTTGATGAAGGCCGAGATGAAGTCGTAATGGGCGTCGGCGGTCTTGTCGTAGACAAGAGGACGCTTGCGCGCGGCGTCCTCGATGTGGCGTTCTGACAGAGGCTCTCCGGCCGCCTCGGCAGTCCGGTGGGCGAGCTCCAGGATGTTGTGGACGGAGCGAGCGTCGCCGCCGGCGCGGGTCGCGATCAGCTCGAGCAGCTCGTCGGGGATCTCGATGCCGAGCTCGGCTGCGCCTCGCCGCGCGACCGTGATCAGGTCCGGAATCGACAGCGGCTCGAGCTCGTAGACCTCGGTCCGCGAGAGCAAGGCGGCGTTCACCTCGAAGTACGGGTTCTCCGTCGTCGCGCCGATGAGCGTGATCACGCCCTCTTCGACGCCTGGCAACAGCGCGTCCTGCTGCGCCTTGTTGAAGCGGTGGATCTCGTCGAGGAAGAGGATCGTTCGGCGCCCGTGCGCGCCCAGGCGTTCCCGTGCGCCCGCGAGCACCTCCCGGACCTGCGCGACCGTCGCCGACACCGCGGAGAGCTCGACGAACTCGGCGCCCGTCACCCTGGCGATGATGCGCGCAAGCGTGGTCTTGCCCGTGCCGGGTGGACCGTAGAAGATCGCCGAGCGGACGCGGTCCTCCTCGATCGCGAGCCGGAGCGCAGACCCTTCGCCGAGCACTTGCTCCTGCCCCGCGAACTCGTCGAGCGACTGTGGCCGCATCCGCAGCGCAAGTGGTGCGACCTCGGGGACACGCTGCTTCGCCGCGTCAGAGAAGAGGTCGCTCATTGCAGGAGAAGTATGCTCCGCAGCACCTTTTGGCGACCGACGCGCACGAGGATTTCTCCGAGCCGATCCTGCCCGGGAAGGGCGCGTCGGACTACGAGCGCTACCTGCGCACCGACGACCTGCTCGCACTCCAGAAGACGCCCGAGGAGCAAGTGCACCCGGACGAGCTCCTCTTCCAGACGGTCCATCAGTCGTCGGAGCTCTGGCTCAAGCTCGGGACGTCCGAGGTCGCCCGGGCGACTTTGCACATCCGGGCCGGCGAGCTTGCGGCGGCGCTCCGCCTGCTGCGGCGCGCGTCCCTCTGCCTGCAGTTCATCACGCGGCAGCTGGACATGCTCGAGCAGATGTCGCCGTGGGAGTACCAGACGATCCGCCGCGTCCTCGGGCACGGCAGCGGCTTCGACTCGCCGGGCTTCCGCGACGTGCGCCGCGTCACGCCGCCGCTTGGCCAGGCGTTCGACGCAGCCGTGGCGGAGGCCGGGCTCGACGTAGTCGAGGTCTACGTCCAGGGGCGCGAGCACGAGGAGCTGTACCAGCTGGCGGAAGCGCTCCTCGAGTGGGACGAGCGGATCACGATGTGGCGCATCCGCCACTACAAGGTGGTCGCCCGCATCATCGGCGACCAGGTCGTGGGGACGCAGGGGACACCTGTCGAGGTGCTGGGAAAGATGATCCATCACAACTTCTTCCCCGCGCTCTGGCGCGCGCGGAATCAGCTGACGGCCCGGGCAAAAGAGGAAGAGGGGGAGGAATCGGAGGTGCCAGGTCATGGCCTTTGAGCAGCTGAAGGAACGTCAGAGCATCGAGGCGTCGCGCGAGTACCTCACCGTCCTCGGGACGCGTCGCTGATGGCCACGGTCTCGGTTCGCGACGAGGTCACCGAGCTGCTGCAGCAGCTCATCCGGGTCGACACGACGAACCCACCGGGGAACGAGACCGCCGCTGCGGAGGTGCTTCGCGCCTACCTCGAGGAGAACGGGGTCGCGTGCGAGCTGTACGCGAAGGTCCCGGAGCGTGCGAACCTCGTCGCCCGCATCCCGGGTCGCGCCGACGGCCCGAAGCTGCTGTTCCTCTCACACACGGACGTCGTCTTGGCGGACGCGTCCGAGTGGTCTGCCGATCCGTTCGGCGGCGAACTTCGGAACGGAGAGGTCTGGGGTCGCGGCGCGCTCGACATGAAGGGCCAGGTCGCCGCGAGCGCAGTCGCAATTGCGTCGCTCGCGCGTGACGGCTTCGAGCCGGGCGGTGAGCTGATCTTTGCCGCAACCGCGGACGAGGAAGTCGGCGTCGGCTTCGGCGCGCAGTGGCTGTGCGAGACGCATCCCGACGCAGTGCGCTGCGACTACGTGATCAACGAAGGCTCGGGCGACCGGCTCGAGCTCGGCGGCAACCCGTACTACATCTGCTCGGTCGCGGAGAAGATGAGCGCGCCGTTCCTTCTGCGCGTGCGTGGACGTAGCGGGCACGCGTCGATGCCGGGCATCGCCGACAACGCTCTCGTCAAGGCTGCGCGGTTCATCACGGCACTCGGCGAGTACCGTCCGGACCGCCAGCTGACGCCGGAGGTCGAGGCGCTGCTGGAGACGGTGACAGGCAAGGGGCCGAAAACGCCGGAAGACGCACTCGAGCAGGCGCGAGGAATCGGCGAGACGTTCGCGGAGATGGTCGAGCCGCTTCTGGCGATGACGCTCTCGCCGACGATGGCGAAGGCATCGCTGAAGCGCAACGTCATACCCGCGGTGTGCGACGTTACCGTCGACTCGCGGCTCTTGCCGGGCATCATGCCCGGCGAACAGCAGGCGATCGTCCGCGACGTGCTCGGCGAGGGTGACTACGAGCTCCTGGTGCTGGAGGCGCACGGCGGCACGCGCTCACCCATAGACACGCCGCTCTGGGAGGCAGTGGAGTCGTGGGTTCGCGAGGTCGAGCCCGAGGCGAGGCCCGCGCCGATCTGCGTGGCCGGGTTCACCGACAGCCACTGGTTCAGGGAGGCGTTCGGCGCCGTGGCCTACGGGTTCTTCCCGTCGCGTGCGATGGACGCGGAGCTCGCCGCAAGGCTGATCCACTCCGCGGACGAGCGTGTGCCCGTCGAGGACCTCGAGCTCGGTGTGAGCTTCCTGCGCCACGCTGCGCAGCAGCTCGGTTCTGCATAGAGCCTTCAAGTTGCGGAATTCGACTCTCGGTCGATAACGTCGAGCGCATGAGCGAGGAGAAGATCCGCCTCGGCGGGATGGCGCTCGCGAACGGCGTTCTCGTCCACGGGCCGAAGTCCTGGGCCTGCGCGATCCGCACCGAGGGCGGGACGCTGAAGGTCGCGTCGCGTCGCAAGCGCCACCGCGCAACGGACATCGAGAGCCCGCTCCTCCGCGGGCCCGCACGGCTGCTCGACGCGATGGCGATCCTGCCGCAGATCCACCGTGCGCTGCCCGAGGCGAAGCTTCCGTTCCAGCGCCCCGGCGTCCTCGCGGCGATGTTCGGGAGTGCCACCGTCGTCAGGCTCATGCGCGAGTCCTCGAATGTCGGTCCGGCTGCGCAGGAGCTCGTCACCGGGCTCCTCTCGGTCGCGCCGGCCGCGCTGGCCCTTCGAGGCTCGGACGTCGCCGCGTACCACGGCGCCGAGCACATCTCCATCGGCACCTACGAGCACGGCGAGGGCGCGACGAAGGAGCACGAGCGCTGTGGGTCTCACCTCGTCGGACCGCTCCTCGCAACGACCGTGATCGGCAACCTGCTCGCCTCGCGCGCGCCGGTCGAGCTTCGGACGCCGGCTCGGCTCGGAGCCCAGCTGCTCGCCGTCGCCGCCTCGACGGAGATCTTCGGGTGGATGGTGCGCAACCCCGACAAGAAGCTCGCCAAGGCGTTGGCGAAGCCCGGGCACGAGCTTCAGCACCGACTTGCGACCGCGGAGCCGACGCCGGAGCAACTCGAGGTCGCCGAGGCGGCCCTCGCCGCCTGTCTCGAGCTCGAGCGGGGATAGGTCTCCCGTGGCGCTCACCGAGCAAACGCGCGAGCGCCTCTCGCCCGACGTCTTCGACCTTCCGGTCGAGAAGATGCGCGACGGCTACTACGCCGACGCCTACTTCAACCACGCGCGCGGGACGCTGCTGCACGACGACCGCCGTCCCCGGGTCGTCATGCAGGTGTTCCAGAAGAAGGACTCGTACCTCGGCGGGATGGACGAGGCGATCGCGATCCTGAAGCTCTGCTCGCACGACTGGGAGTCGCTGACGGTGCACGCGCTCTACGACGGTGACCGCATTCGTCCGTGGGAGAGCGTCATGACGGTCGAGGGCGACTACACGCTCTTCGCCCATCTCGAGACCGCGTACCTCGGAGTTCTCGCGAGGCGCACGTTGATCACGACGAACGTCGTCCGCGTGCTGCGCGCGGCGAACGCCAAGCCGCTCATCTTCATGCCCGCCCGACACGACCATCACCGCGTGCAGACGGGCGACGGCTACGCCGCCCACACCGCAGGCCGCGTCGTCGGCGCGCCGATCGGTGTCACGACGGACGAGCAAGCGTCGTGGTGGGGCGGGCGCGGCATCGGCACGGTGCCGCATTCGCTGATCTCCTCCTACGGTGGGAACACGGTGCTCGCTGCGACCAAGTTCGCGGAATGGGCACGGGACGACATCAACATCACGGTGCTCGTCGACTTCGAGAACCACTCCGTTCAGACTGCTCTCGACGTGGCGCGCGCGCTCGGCCCGCGCCTCTGGGGCGTGCGGCTGGACACGTCGGAGACGCTCGTGGACCGATCCCTGTGGCGCGAGCTCGGCGACTTCAAGCCCACAGGCGTCAACGAGCGTCTGGTCCGCAAGGTCCGAGACGCGCTCGACGCCGATGGGTTCGAGCAGGTGAAGATCGTCGTGTCGGGCGGCTTCACGGTCGAGAAGATCACGCAATTCGAGGAACAGGGCGTGCCGGTCGACGCCTACGGCGTCGGTTCGTCTCTGATCCGCGGGTCCAACGACTTCACTGCGGACATCGTCCTCACGGACGGACGTCCGTCGGCGAAGGTCGGGCGCACGTACAAGCCGAATCCTCGGCTCGAGCTCGTGACCTGACCCTCTGGGACGACGACGCTTAGGTCGACTTCACGCGATCGTCTGCGCAAGCCCGGGCCAGCGCTCGATCGGGTCGGTGGAGCGGACGACGTGCATGCCTGCCACCTCGAAGCGCTCGAAGGCGGCATCCGCTTCGTCGGTGTAGTCGACGATGCCGGGGACGACGACCGGAGACGTGCAGTCCTCGAGCAGGTAGATGCGCTCGGCGAGCTCCTGCCGGAGGTCGTCGTCCTCGAGGAGGTTGTCGATCGTCCAGGCCAGGCAATGACTCTTCGCTTGACCTGCCACGACCACGGCATCGAAGGTGAGCAGCCTGGCGATGAGCTCGGTGTTCCTCCTCCCGAGGCCGTCGCCGTCCGGTCCCTCGGTCACCTCGGGACCCAGCATCGAGTAGTGCTCGGTGAGCGGGTTGTCGCCCTTGACCTGGAACTCAGGGGAGCTGACCCGGGCGATCCCGTGGAAGAAGACGGCCTCCTCGACCGCGGAGACGAGCGCGTGCCCGATGCCGCCGAGTATGGCGTGGTAGGGCCAGATGGTCAGGTCGTATTTTCCGCCCTCGGCCAGTCGTCGCGTGTAGTGGGCCAAATGCCGCGCTGCGTAGTCGACGCCGATCCCGAGCGTCTCGGCAACCGCGGCGTTTACCCTCCAGCGGCCGTTCGCGACGTCATCGGCAGAGACGAGTGTGTAGGGCGCCGGATGGTTGCCGTGCTCGTCGACCAACCAGATCGCGTGGAACACCTGCATCGCGTGGTGGGTGTCGAGGCTCGGAAAGATCTGGGTGATCGCGCCCAGGTTGCGGTAGATGAATTCGCACAGACGGCGGTTGTCGTCGACCGCGCCCGAGCCGCTGCGCCCTGCGACGAACAGCTCGAACTCCGGAATGCAGAAGGTGTTCTGGATGTCGACGGCGAGAAGGCCGAGCCGAAATCTGTCCTCGGCCGCGGGGCGAAGGCCGTGCATGTCGGCCCACGCCGACGCCTCATGGGCGCGCTCCTCGTACGGAACCCGCCAGACATCGCCGACACAGCTCGGGTCGAAGTGTGCCGGGAGAGGAAGCTCACGCATCGAGATGAGTCCGCCACATCGATCGAGGCGGCGCGCAAGACCAGGTTACTGAAGCGGTCACGCTGCGCGAGCGTCGAGGCTCAACAGGCCAGACGCGCGAGGTAGTCCCTGACGCGCGGCTACGATCCGCCGGTGCCTCCGCAGGGGATCCACCATCTCGGTGTCGCCGTCGACGATCTCGACGCCGCTGTGGCGACGTACGGCCGTCTGTTCGGCGCCGAGATCGAGCATCGCGCCACGGTCGAGGAGCAGGGAGTCCGGGCGGCCTCGCTGAAGATCGGCGCCGGCCGCGTCGAACTCCTCGAGCCCCTCGGCGACGACACCCCTGTCGGCCGCTTTCTTGCGAGCCGCGGACCGGGGATGCACCACGTCGCGTACGAGGTCGGCGATCTCGACGCAACGCTCGCGGAGCTGGCCGACGCCGGCGCGCAGCTGATCGACGACCGGCCGCGCCCCGGCCTCTTCGGTCTCGAGGTCGCGTTCGTCCACCCGGACTCGGTGCACGGTGTCCTCTCGGAGGTGGTCTCTGCTGGCTAGCGCAGAGCGGGTTCGCATCGAGATCGCCTTCGACGGCGGCCAGATCATGGGAGCGCTGGTCACGCCGGAGAGCGCAGACTCGCTCGAGCAGGCGCTCGGGTCGGCGGATCTGCGTGCCGGCACCGGCGAGGCGGCACTCGCGCTCGACGCGGAGGACGGGCGCTATACGATCGCCCTCCAGCGCGTGGTCTATGTCAAGCGCTTCGCGCGTGAGAGTAGGGTCGGCTTCGGGGCGGCCGCGCCCTGATCCGGCGTTACTCCGGTCGACAACCGGGGCATTTTCAGCCTGATGGCGAACGAGGCGACCCAGGGGACACCGGGCTCTGCGGAGGCGTCGACCACGGACGTCCGTCGCCTCGTCCAGCGCGCCCAGCACGGCGATCGCGAGGCGCTCGAGGAGCTCTACCTGCTCCACTTCGACCGCATCTACAGCTACCTCCACATGAGCGTCGGCAATCGGCACGACGCGGAGGACCTGACCACTCAGACGTTCATGAAGATGCTCGAGTCGATCAAGCGCTTCCGCTGGCAATCTGCGCCGTTTTCTGCGTGGCTGTTCCGGATCGCGCACAACCTGGCGATGGATCACTTCCGTTCGTCCCGACGATGGCAGCCGGAGGAGGAGGTCCCCGAGCCCGCCGGGGACGCGGAGCCCTCGGCCGAGGCCGCCGCGCTGCAGACGATCGGCCGTGAGAGCATGCTGGAGCTGATCGAGAACCTGTCGCACGAGCAGCAGCAGGTCCTGACGCTCAAGTTCGTGTTCAACCTGCCGAACGCCGACGTTGCGATGATCCTCGGCAAGTCCGAGGGCGCCATCAAATCGCTGCAGCACCGCGCGCTCGTCTCGCTGCAGAAGCAGATCACCAAGGGCTAATGGCCCTGGAGGTCGGCATCGTCGGGCTGCCGAGCTCCGGCAAGTCGACGCTCTTCCATGCGCTCACCGGTGCGCGGGCGACGGGGGACGTCGGGATGGCCGCGATCCCGGACTCCCGCCTGACAGCGATCGCCGACGTCGTGCACCCGCGAAAGGTCACGCCTGCCGCGATCCGCGTCGTGGAGGTGCGCGGCACCGGCCCGGAGCTGCTCGGCAACCTTCGGCAGGTGGATGCACTCCTCGTGGTGTTGGACGGTTTCTCCGGCACGCGCGTCCCCGCCGACGACCTCGAGACGCTTCGTCTCGAGCTCGTCGTTGCCGACCGCGACCACGTCGAGCGGCGGCTCGAGCGGGTCGCGAAACAGGCGAAGTCCGGGGAGGCGAAGCTGAGGCAGGAGGTGGCCGAGCTCGAGCGCGTGCTCGGACACGTCGACGCAGGTGGCTCGCTCGCGGACTGGCCGGGTCAGCTGCCGCCGGAGCTCGAGCCGCTGACAACGAAGCCGCTGCTCGCGGTCGATAACGGTCCGGCAGGAATCGACCTCAAGCTGGAGGCCGAGCTTGCCGAGCTGCCGGCCGAGGACGCCGCTGCCTTTCGCGACGGCAGGTCCGCCCTCGAGGAAGTCGTGCGGCGGCTGAGCGACGAGCTCGGCCTCATCAGCTTCTTCACCGCCGGAGAGAAGGAGACGCGTGCGTGGACGCTAAGGCGCGGCCAGACGGCGCTCGACGCGGCGGCGACTGTGCACAGCGATCTGGCCCGCGGATTCATCCGCTGCGAGGTGATCCGGTGGGACGACCTCGTGGCGGCGGGCTCGCATGCAGAGGCCGCGCGCGGGGGACTCCAACGGCTCGAGGGAAAGACCTACGTCGTGGAGGACGGCGACGTTCTCAACGTCCGCTTCAACGTCTGACGTCCGTTGACCCAGGCATTCAGCCGGCCGAGATGAGGGCGACGCCTGCGAGCGTCAACCCAATCCCTGCCTCCTGTGAACGCGCGACCCGCTCGTCGAGGATGATGCGGGCGAGGATCACAGTGACGATCGGATAGAGCGACGCGAGGACGGACGTGACGCTGACGAGGCCGCTGCTGGACGCCGCCGCGAAGAGGAGGTTGCCGAGCATGTCGCCGATTCCGATCAGCCAGAGCGCCGGGACCTGCAGCACGGGCATCGCCAGGGCCGGCCGTACCACGGCCACGGCGGCGAGAATCACCGAGGTCGACGTCATGCGGAAGATCAGGGACGCCCACCAGAAATCCGCGTTGCCGGCCGCGTGCATCGGAGGGAAGTAGCCGCCGAAGCCGAGCGCAGCGAGGAGCGCCAAGCCGGCGCCCGCAGCAAGGCGCGATCCCGTTCGTCCCGGCTCCCGGGAGGCGAGGAAGACACCGCCGAGCGCGCATGCCATTCCGAGTATCTGCCAGGTCGAGGGGCGGTCGCCGCTCGAGAACCCGACCGTCAGCGGGACGACCGCGGAGATGCCTGCGATCGGCGCGACGATGCTCATTGCGCCGACGGCCATCCCGCGGTAGTACGCGTACAACCCGAGCGTCCCGGAGAGTGCAGCGGGGATCGCGAGGAGCACTGCGGGGTCGGCCGGGCCCCGGCCGCGAATCGCGACGATGATCGCGATCGTGACGAGGCCGCCGAGCTGGACGTAGACGAGGACACGCAGCGCGCCGTACGTACGTCCCTTGAGCGGACCGAAGAAGTCTGCGAACCCCCAGCTCAGGCTCGCGCCGAGCGCGAGCGCAACCGCCCCCATCGGAAGACGCTAACTACTCAGGAACCGGCCGCGTCGCGGCGACGGCGTCGAGCTGGTTGGCGTGGTACAGGACTGACGCCTCGGCGGTCCGTGCGGCGCGGCCGTCGTGGTGGCACGCGACGGCGTGGAGAAGCTCGACGCGGGCTCGTCCGTCGAGGTCGGCGGCGCGGTCCTCTATCAGCCGCAGCCCGAGATGCACGTGTCCGAGCAGACGGCCCTCGTCCGTCTGCCCGAAGGTCGGACCGGCGGTGCGCTCCGATGTGCGGCCGACGTCGTGGAGCAGGGCTGCCGCGAGGAGAAGATCGCTGCGGAGGCGGGGATGAAGCTGCGCGGTCTCCCGGCAGATCGTTGCGACGCCGACCGTGTGCTCGAGCAGGCCGCCTGAGTAGACGTGGTGCGTCTCGGCGGCCGGCAACCTGCGGAACGCGGTGCGTAACGTGTCGTCCCCGAGGACGGCCCCGACGACCGACGCCAGCCCTGGGTGGATGATCTCGCCGGCGAGGAAGTCGAGGAAGCCGTCCAGCTCGCCGGCGTCGCGTCGGAGTGCGGGTGCCAGCTCGGCGGGGTCGGCATCGGCCGCTGCTTCGAGCGTCCGCACGTCGACCTGCAGCCGGTCGCGGAACTTCTCCACGCGGCCGAGCACGCGGATCGCATCCCCCTCGCCGAAACGCGAGTCGAGGAGCTCGACGTCGTGCCAGACGCGCGCGTCGATGCGTCCGCTCGGGTCGACGAGCTCGAGCGCGAGGTACGGAGCACCCCCGCGCGTCTTCAACCGCCGCTTGCGTGCGACCGCGTAGACCCCTTCGACAACCCTTTCCTCTGCGAGGTCCGCGATTGCGCTCACGAGCGGAGTCTAGGTCCACCAACGGATGCTAGGGTCGGTCGAAATGGCGGATGTGAAGCCGTTTCGCGCCGAGCGCTACGACGTGGCGAAGGCAGGGCCGCTCGAGCAGCTCGTCGCTCCTCCGTACGACGTGATCTCGCCGCAGGAACGCGAGGACTACCTTGCCCGCAGTCCCTACAACGTCGTCCATCTGACGCTTCCAGATGACGAGGAGCAAGCTGCACGCGATCTCACTGCGTGGCACTCCGACGGCGTCCTCGAGCGCGACGCTTCTCCGGCCTACTGGTTCCTGTCGCAGGATTACGTCGGCCCCGACGGGGTGGAGCGAACGCGGTCCGGCCTCGTCGCATCACTGCGGGCGGAGCCGTACGAGAACGGCGTGGTGCTGCCGCACGAACGCACCCACAGCGGCCCGAAGGAAAGCCGTCTGCGCCTGCTGCGCGCGACGAGGACGCAGCTGGAGCCGATCTTTCTCCTCTACGAGGGCGAGCCGCTCGGACCCACGCCGCGAGAGCCCGACCTCCAGAGCGCCGGCGACCAGCTGTGGCGGATCGACACGGCTCCGGACTTCACCGACATCCAGCTGCTGATCGCCGACGGTCACCACCGTTACGAGACCGCCCTCGCGTACGCACGCGAAGGCGGCTCGCCGTACCTGATGGTGGTGCTCGTGCCGACGCGGCAGGAGGGGCTGACGATCTTCCCCACCCATCGCGTAGCCGCCCACGTGAACGGCGCGCACGGCACGCCGATCGGCGAGCCGGGCGACGAGCTGCCGGGTGTGGTCCTCTACCGCGACGGGCAGTACGAGCTGCTCGAGGGGGAGGGCCTGGACGTCGAGGTCGTGGAACGGCTGGCGCCGGACGGCGTCACGTACACGCCGCAGCGTGCGGAGGCAGTCGCGACGGTCGACCGTGGCGAGGCGGAGGCGGCGTTCCTGCTGCGGCCGACTCGGATCGAGGACGTCTGGGACGTTGCGCGGCGCGGCCGGACGATGCCGCAGAAGAGCACGTACTTCTACCCGAAGCTCACGTCGGGCCTGCTCTTCCATCCGCTTGACTGAGTGGCTCGCGGTCTGCCGCGAGGCGGTCGAGGACGTGCGCGGCGTGCTCGGTGAGCTGCCGACTCGCGCCGATCGCGAACCGGTCGTCGGTGCCGGCATGGGTGGCGACGACACCACGGCGATCGACGCCGCCGCAGAGCAAGCGATCCTGAGGCGCTTCGAGTCGCTCGACGACGACCTGACGATCGTGTCCGAGGAGCTCGGCGTCAAAGGCAACGGGCCTACGCACCTCGTCGTCGATCCGATCGACGGCTCGCTCAATGCGAAGCGGGGGATCCAGTTCTTCTCGCTGTCGGTTGCGGTCGCCTCCGGTCCGACGATGGCCGACGTCGAGTTCGGCTTCGTCCACGACTTCGGGACGAACGAGGAGTGGGTTGCGCGGAGCGGTGGCGGGGCGTGCCTGAACGACGTCGAGCTGGACGGTGAAGGTCCCAAGGACCGCATCGAGATCCTCTCCTTCGAAGCAACACGGACAGCTTCCGTCGCCGAGAAGGCCGGCGCGGTCGTCGACCTCGCGTACCGGCTCAGGATCATGGGCTCGCTCGCGCTGTCGCTGTGCCATCTCGCCGCCGGTCGAGTGGACGCCGTCTGCTCGCTCAAGCCGGCGCGGTCGGTCGACATCGCGGCTGCGCAGCTGCTCGTGCGCGAACGCGGCCTTTCGATCGAGCTCCCGGACGGCGCGCTGTCGTTCGGCGAGGCCGCGCTCGACCTGGAGGGGCGTTCACGTGTCGTTGCTGCGGGAAACTCCGAGCTGTGTCGACAGCTCGCCGCCGCTCTATCCGCATAGGCTGCTCTGGCTGGAACTACGCATCGTGGAAAGACCCCCTCTACGAAGGAAAGCCGCCTCGGCTCTGGTTGTCCCTCTACGCCCGCCGATTCGACACGGTCGAGGTGAACAACACCTTCTATCGCCTGCCGCAGAAGAGCTCCGTCGTGCGCTGGGTCGAGCAGTCGCCGCCGGACTTTCTCTTCGCCGTCAAGGCAAGTCGGTATCTCACGCACATCAAGCGCCTGACGGATCTCGGGGACGGCATCCGCCGCTACTACGAGCGGATCGAGCCGCTCGCGCGATCGCCGAAGATGGGGCCGGTCCTGTGGCAGCTCCCGCCGACGTTCCGGCGCGACGACGCCCGCCTCGCCGCGGCGCTCCGCGCGCTGCCGCTCGGGAGACACTGCTTCGAGTTTCGACACGCGAGCTGGTTCGCCGAACCCGTGTACGAGCTCTTGCGAGCGCACGGCGCGGCGCTCGTGATCGCAGACCGGCCGGAGGTGAAGGAGTATCAGGCGCACGTCTTCACGACCGACTGGACGTACGTGCGTTTCCACTACGGGTCGCGCGGTCGGCGCGGAAATTACAGCGAGCGTGAGCTAGAAGAGTGGGCGCAGCTCTTCGAGGCGTGGAGCCGTGACGTCGAGATACTGGTCTACTTCAACAACGACTGGGAGGCGTTCGCCGTTCGGAACGCCCAATGGTTGAAGAAACGTCTTGGTGCCTGAGAACACCGTCAACCTGAGCTCGCCCGACCGGGTTCTCTATCCGGAGGACGGGATAACGAAGGGAGACCTCTTCGCGTACTACGAACGGGTGGGGCCGACACTCGTCCCGCATCTGCGCGACCGGCCGTTCACGATGAAGCGGTATCCGCATGGAATTACCGGCGAGGTGTTCTTCCAGAAGCAGGCCCCGAAGCACCTGCCGGACTGGATCGCGACTCGGCAGTACCGAACGTGGCGGCGCGAGGGCGGCTCGCGGCTCGTCGACTTTGCGCTTGTGAACTCCACTGAAGCGGTGCTCTTCATGGTGCAGAACAACTGCATCGACATGAACGCGTGGTACTCACGTGTCGACAAGCCGCACCGCCCGGAGTTCGTCCTCTTCGACCTCGACCCGCCGGACGGCGGCTTCGAGCTTGCGATCGAGGTCGCGCACCTGATCCACGAGCTGCTCGACGAGGTCGACCTGCCCGGCTACGTGAAGACGAGCGGCGCGGACGGCATTCACGTCGTCGCGCCGATCACGCGCAGGTCGACGTTCGAGCAGACGTACCAGTTCGCGGAGCGCGCGTCGCGACTCCTCGAGCAGCGCCATCCGGGCAAGGTGACGACGGAGTGGCTGAAGAAGAAGCGGCAGGGCGTCCTAGTCGACCACCGCCAGAACGGCTGGGGCAAGACGATCGCCTCCGTCTACTCCGTGCGACCGAAGCCCGGCGCTCCGGTATCGACGCCGCTGCGCTGGGAGGAGCTGACGCCGAACGTGCGTCCGCGCGACTTCTCGATGGAGGTCGCGCTCGAGCGGATCGAGCAGCACGGCGACCTCTTCGCGCCGGTGCTCGAGGAGCCGCGGCCGCTGGCACCCGCGGCCAAGGCACTCGACCGACTCTACGATTGACTCATGCTCGAGCTGTTGGTGGCGCTGACGCTGCCGTTCAAGGCGACGCTGCACGCGCCGACGCACACGCCGCACGTGAACAGGGCGTGGCCGATCTCGATCCGGGTCACCGACCGCCAGGGTCACCCGATCCGCGCGCGCCTGACGATGAGGTTTCTGTTCGGAGGGATCCCCGTCGGCAAGGTCGACAACGGACGCGCCTACACGTTCACGGGCACGTGGCGTGAGAAGAATGGCCAGGAGATCAAGTTCCCGGCCATGGCGCGAGGGCAGCGCCTGACGTTCCAGGCAATCGTGACGGCGCGCGGACAGACGACAAAGCTGAACTACTGGGTACGGCCGCGTTGAGCGGCGCCGAGGTCCTCGTCGAACATGTGAGCAAAGCGTTCGAGGACGGGCGGATCAGCGCACTCGAGGACGTCTCGTTGCGGCTGGAGCCCGGTGAGTCCGTCTCGCTCACGGGCCCGTCAGGGAGCGGGAAGAGCACGTTGCTCAATCTCATCGGCGCGCTCGACCGACCCGACTCCGGCCGGATCGTCGTCGACGGCGAGCCGCTCGACGGACGCGATGCCACCGAGTACCGCGCGACGACGGTCGGGTTCGTCTTCCAGTTCCACAACCTGATCCCGACGCTGACGGCACTGGAGAACGTCCAGGTGCCGATGCTCGGTCGAGGGCTCACCCGCGCTGAGCGCGGGGACCGCTCACGGGAGCTGGTGCGGGAGGTCGGGCTCGCGCGGCGCGAACGTGCCTTTCCCGCGACGCTCTCGGGCGGGGAGCGGCAGCGCGTTGCGCTCGCGCGCGCGCTTGCCAACGAGCCGCGGCTTCTCCTCGCCGACGAGCCGACCGGATCTCTCGACTCGGAGACGGGGATGCAGGTGCTGCGGCTGATCGAGCGGCTACGCGAAGAACGCGGCGCGACGGTGCTGCTCGTCACGAACGACGATCGTGTCGCCGCGACCGCCGAGCGCAGGCTGCGGCTGCTCGACGGGCACGTGACCTAGCGACCGGCTCACTCGCGGCGGAGCGCCTCGATCGGGGTGAGCCGCACCGCGCGCCAGGTGGGATACGCCGCGCCGATCAGGGCGACGCCGAGCGCGAAGGCGAGGCCCCAGGCGAGAACGCCGGCGGTGAAGTCGGGCCGGACGAGCCCGGACGTGCTCGTGTGGTCGCTGAACTCCTCGGCGGCGAGTACCCCGAGCCCGAGGCCGACGCCGAGCGCCATGAGCGAGATGGCGACCGCCTCGCTCACGATCAGCACGGCGATCCTCCACGATCGCCAGCCGACGGCGCGCATGATCCCGATCTCGCGAACGCGCTCGAAGACCGACATCGCCATCGTGTTGGTCACGCCGATGCCACCGACGATCAGCGCGAGGAGCGAGATGATCCAGCCGGTGTCGACGATCAGCCGGCTCGACGTGTCGACCCTGATCGCCTGCGCCGGCTCGTAGACCGCGACCGTTCCGGGAAAGCTGCGCTCGACCCTGGTCGCGACGGTGCGCGCGCCGAGGCCGGGTCGAACCGTCACAGCGACTGTCGTGACCTCGCCCGGGCGGTGTGCGAGCCGCTCGACGACCGGAAGCGGCAGCACGACGCCCGCATCTTCGAAGGCGTTCCCGCTGTGGTACACGCCGGCAACCCGGAAGCTCTGTCTGCGCGTCACCTTCACCTCGTCGCCGGGACGAACGTCTAGCCTTCGCGCCGCCACGTTTCCCACGAGCGCTTCGTTTCCGTGCGGTCGCCGTCCTGCCAGCAACACCAGCCGACGCCCGACGAACTCGTCCGGCTCGAGCCCGAAGACGAAGAAGGCTTCGCCCGAGCCGGTGTCGCTCGCAAACAGCTTCAGCTTTGCGACACCTGCAACGCCCGGCACCTTGGCGACGCGTTCCGCAATGCTTTCCGGCAGCAACGACCGGCTGAAGTCCGACACGTCTGCCTGGAAGAGGCCGAAGTCCGCGCGCCCGACGTGGATGAGCTCCTGCGCGCTCTTCTGGACGCCCGTTGCGAGCGACAGGAGCGCGACGATCAAGCCGACGCCGAGTGCCACGCCCGCGGCGGTGAGCACGGTTCGCGCCGGGCGCCGCAGGAGGTTGCGCCAGACCATGGAGCCCCAGGTCACAAACCTCCATATTGCTACGCTCAGCGAGGGGAATGGAGCCGAACCGCGACGACATCATGGGCGCGCTCGAGCGCGTGATCGACCCTGAGCTTCGCCGACCTGTGACGGAGCTCGACATGGTTCGTGACGTCGAGATCGATGGCGGCGACGTGCGCGTGACGATCGCGCTCACCGTCGCGGGCTGTCCCCTGCGCGACTCGTTCAGAGATCAGGTGACCGACGTCCTGCGCGACGTTCCCGGCGTCGAACGCGTTGCCCTCGGCTTCGACGTGATGACACCGGAAGAGCGCCAGGCCCTGACGACGAAGCTGCGCGGCGGCCTGCAAGAGCGAACCAAAGGGTTGTCACTGGATGCCTCGACGCGGGTCCTCGCGGTCTGCAGCGGCAAGGGCGGCGTGGGCAAGTCGACGCTCGCGGCGAACCTTGCGGTCGCGCTCGCCCAGCGGGGCAAGCAGGTCGGCATCCTCGACGCCGACGTGTACGGGCATTCGATCCCACACGTCCTCGGCATCCATCAGAAGCCCGTCCTCGTCGACAAGATGATCGTGCCGCCCGTGAAGCATGACCTGAAGCTGATGTCGATCGGGTTCTTCCTGGACGACAACCAGCCCGTGATGTGGCGCGGGCCGATGCTGCATCGTGCGCTCGAGCAGTTCCTCTCGGACGTGCACTGGGGGCGGCTCGACGTTCTCGTCGTCGACATGCCGCCAGGAACGGGCGACGTTGCGATCTCGCTGGGACAGCTGTTGCCGCGTGCGGAGACGGTCGTGGTCACGACTCCGCAGCCCGCCGCGCAGGAGGTCGCGTCGCGGGCCGGCGTAATGGCTCACAAGACCGGCATGCGGCTGATCGGCGTCGTCGAGAACATGTCCGGCGACGTCTTCGGCAGCGGCGGCGGGCAGCAGCTCGCCGACGAGCTCGGGATTCCGTTGCTCGGCAGCGTGCCGCTCGATCCTCTGCTCCGCGAGTGCGGGGACGCCGGCGAGCCGCTGATGCTGCGCGAGCGGGACGGTGAGGCCGCTCAGGAGCTCGACCGCATTGCGGACGCCCTCGCCGCCTCGGACCGCGGGACGATCGTCAAGCCGCTGACGCTCGTCTCGGGCTAGGGCAGCTCGGGCGCCGGCCCGGGCTGGGGCCGCGAGTACTTCGCGTAGGCCTCCGCCGGCTCCTTCGTGTCCTGCTCGACACCGGCGTCGTTGCGGATTGCGGCCTCGTTTGCCGGGTAGACGATGCCCGGCTTGCGTACTCCGGCACCCAGGACGAGGGCCGGCTTCTCGCCGGCGCCGACGATGACGTGCTCGGTCCACGGGGGGCAGAAGACGAAGTCCCACTTGCGGAGCGTCCGTTCCTGCCCTTCGGCGATCAACAGGCATTCACCGTCCAGGACGAGGAACGCCTCCTCGCCGGCCTCGCCGTGGTACATCGCCATCGGCTTGCCGGGCGGCAGGACGTTGAGATTGATCCCGAGCTCGTCGAAGTGCGCGTCCGTGTCCGGGCCTGCCTCGAAGCCGCAGTATGCTCCGAGCTCGTTGTGCTTCCAGCGCGACTCGCGCGCGTTGACAACGAACCAGCCGGGGACTTGCGGGACACCATCTTCGAGCTTCGCCTCCGGGACCATCGCTCACCTCCTGTCGCGGAAAGCCGTCAGTATGCTCGCCGGCGTGCAGGTCGAGGAGCGGATCCGCGCGCTCGGCTTCTCCGAGCAGGATGTGCGAACACTCGCCGACCACTTCCTCGACGCTGAGCGCCGAGGAAAGCGCGGCCATGGGCTCGCGCGCGTCGACTGGCTCGAGACACTCGAAGATCTCGATCCGTCCGCCGAGCCCGAGTGCGTCCTCGCCGAGGCCTGCTTCGAGCAATGGGAGAGCCGCGGCGCCCTCGGCTACCTGACGCTCGCGGCGATCTGCGAGGGCCAGTCGGAGGACCCGCCCGAGGCGGCGCGGCTGATCGTCGCGGCCAACTGCTTCCCGACCGGGGTGCTCGGCTACTGGGCGCGCAAGCTCGCAGACGGCGGTCTCCTCGCCGTCCTCACGGCGACGTCTCCCCTTCGGCTCGGCCACCCCGACGGCGGGCCGAAGCTCACGGGAACGAATCCGCTCGCAATTGCCATCCCGAGCTCTGACGGGCGCCCGGTCGTCACCGACGTGTCGATGGGTCGTGTCACGTACGGAGACGTCATCGCGGGCGCAGCGACGCCCGACGAGCTCGTGCCCTTCGGGGGCGAGCACGCGCACAAGGCGTTTGCGCTCGCTGTCGGCCTCCAGCTTCTCGTCGACTCCCTCATCGGCGAGAGCTACGGCGCAGTGCTCCTGGTTGCCCAGCCGGCGGCCGACCCTGTACCTGCCTTGCGCGCTCGTGCCGCAGGTGTCCGGTTGCCGGGAGATGCATGAGCGCCGCGCTTCCACCGCCGATCGTCGCGGGCGAGCTCGTGCGTCTGCAGACGCGGCAGCATGTGGTCGCCTTCACGTTCGACGGCGGCGGGAACGCGGCGAGCGCGAGGTCGGTGCTCGCGGTCCTGCGGCGCGAGCACGCGACGGCGACATTCTTCTTGACCGGGCACTTCGTCAAGACCTACCCGGCGCTCGCCCGTGCGATCGGCCGCCGCTATCCCGTCGGGAACCACACCGTGAACCACGTCGATCTCAGGCGGCTCTCCAACGGGGCCGTCCAGAACGAGATCACGCAGGCGCAGGGGATGATCGCGCGGGTCACCGGCCGCGAGACGCGTCCCTACTTCCGTTTCCCGTATGGAGCGCGCGACGCCAGGACGCTTCGGATCGTTCACCAATCGGGCTACGAATCGGTGCGGTGGACGGTCGACACGCTGGGCTGGATGGGAAGCTCGGTGCAGTCCGTCTCGGGCGCGGTTCGGCGCGTGGTCGCCGGGCTCGTGCCGGGCGAGATCGTGATGATGCACCTCGGCTCTTCGCGCGACGGCAGCACGATCGACGCGCGCGCGCTACCGGCCGCGATCCGCGCCGTTCGCGCCCGCGGCTACCGCTTCGTCACGCTGGCGGGCGTTCGCGCGCAGTCGCGCTGAGGGGATTTCAGGTCGACTGCTTCCGGAGCGCGTCGAGAACAGCTGGATCGATGCTCTCGACGCCGTCCACGCGCTCCTCGAGGTTGGCCGTGCCGGCCCAGTCGGCGAACGCTTGGTCGAGCTCGCCCTTGTAGCCGAGCAGCTCGAGCCGGTCGCCTAGCTCCGCCGCGAGCGCATCGTCGACCGTGATCCAGTCCTCGCGCGGAGTCGTCCCGAAGAGCTCCGTATGGAGCTCGTACAGGCGCTGCAGCTCTGCGACCGGCCGCTCGTGGTCGTCGACGCGCAGGTCGACGAGCGTATCGGAGAGCTTCGCGTAGCCTCCGTCCCTCTCGACTACGAGCAGGGACGCCGACTGCTGCCCGCGCCGGTCGCCCCCCGCTGCCTGCGCCGCTGCGAGGCATTCGATCAGCCGCTCCGGCAGCTCGAGGTGCGAGTTCGACTCGAACGTTGCGGCCAGCGCGGCGACGGTGGCCTCGGACACGAGAATGTTCCCCTGGGCCGCGTAGCCGTCGCCGGTTCGGCCTCCCGCCCACTCGTGACAGCCCTCGCCGGTGAACGTCGCCGCACGCCCGGCCCCGTCGACGACGCCGACCTGGCGCTCGGCACGGCCTGAATCGGCCGACGTCAGCGCCTCCACGACCTCGGCCGCCGAGCGTCCCTCACGGAGCAGCGCGAGCCCGTCCGGCCCGTAACGCGGGTTCGCGTAGGACTGCGTCGCGATCGCGCCCGCGAACGGCTCCGCCCAGGGCACAACGGAACCGACCGCGAGGAACTTCGACTGCACCGCGACGCCCCACTGCGCCGCCTCGAGGTCGCAGGCCACGATCGAATATGTGGCCACGAGGGGCTCAGGGGCCATAGGTCAGCTCGCGTAGGTCGAGGTCGAGCAGCTCGCGACTCTCCGGCGGGACGAGCGCGACCGCAACTTCGGGATGAGACAGCGCTTCCTTTACCTCGTCGGCCGACGCGGCCCGCACGGCGATCGGCCGGCCGGCCTCGTGGGCCTCGTGCAGCCGCTCGCGGTCCTGAGTGTCGTCGAGCACGAGAGCGTCGTCGAGCTCGAGCTCGCCCTCCACGGCGATCTCCGGCACACGCCGGCCCGTCGCTCCGAACCAGCGCTCTCTCACAACGTGAGCGACTCGCCGGGATCGATGGCCTGCACGTCCACGCCGGGTGCCTGCTCCTTCAGCTGATCGGGAGTGCCGCGCAAGAGCGGGAACGTGCCGTAGTGGCAGGGGAGCACTCTTTGCACGCCGAGAAGCTCGCAGGCGACCGCGGCTTCGCGCGGATCCATCGTGAAGTGCCCGCCGATCGGCAGGACCGCGAGGTCGGGCGAGTAGATGCGGCCGATCAGCTGCATGTCTCCGAAGACGCAGGTGTCGCCGGCGAAGTAGATCGTCTTCCCGTCCTCCAGCTCGACGACCAGCCCGGCAGCCTCGCCGACGTACGTTCCGTCGTCCGCGGCGCTCGAGTGGAAGGCGTTTGTCAGCGTGAACTTCAGCCCCTCCGCTTCGACGGTGCCGCCCTTGTTCGGCCCCGGAAGGTCGTCCACTTCCGCGCCCTGCTGCTTGAGCCAGCCCTTGAGCTCGACCATCGCGACGACCGGCAGCGGGCCGAACTTCTTGCTCAGCTCGACGGCGGAGCCGACATGGTCGCCGTGGCCGTGCGTGATCGCGATCACGTCGCATCGGTTGGGATCCTTCTCGGAGTCCGGGCACTTCGGGTTGTCGAGCCACGGGTCGATGTAGACCCGCTTCTCGCCGCCGCTGTCGAGGCGGAAGGACGCATGTCCGAGCCAGGTGAGGGACGCGTCAGCCATCGATCTCCTTTCCGTTCGGAGTGCGGCGAGGAGCGTAAAGGAACGTCCGATGTGGGGGCGAAGCTTCTCGGGTGGTGCGTCGCCTGCTGCCGGCCGTGCTCGTCTTCGCGGCCCTTCTGTCGGACCTCGCAGGCGGCCACGAGGTCGCCCTCGCCTTTCTCCTCGTCGCGATCCCGGCGGCATTCGCTCTCGCCCTCGATTGCTTTGGCGACGCCCTCGAATCCCGTTGCGGCGGCGCCAGGCCGATCCTCGCGGGGCTTTCGGTCTTCTTGCTCGTGCTGAGCGCTGCGCTTCGCAGTCCTGCCGTCGTCGGCGGCGTGCCGCAGTTCGCTGTCTCCGCGCTCGCGTTCGTGCTCTGCCTGTACGCGGTCGTTGCCGTGGGCACAGTGGTCCCTGCACGTGCCCCGCGACGGGCTCGCCTCCGGCGGCTCGATACAGTCGAGACCCGGCGTCGACGAGCCGCCTGATCAGCGCAACCGTGTGACGACGAAGGCGCGGACCGGCTCCGACCTTCCCTTCAGTTGCAGCTCACCGAGGTCTTCGAACACTGCGCCGTCGCCCAGCGCTCCCGCCGTCTCGGAGTCGACGACGACCTTTCCGGGAGAGGCGGCCGCTTGCAACCGCGCGGCGACGTTTGTCGTGTCGCCGATTGCGGCGAAGCTTCGCTGCTCGCGAGTGCCCACGTTGCCCAGGAGCACCGGACCGGTGCTGACACCGGCGCGAAACCGGGGCCAATCCGGTCGGCCGGTCGCGGCCTCGTCGGCTGCCTTCTGCATCGAAAGCGCCGCACCGACCGCGCGGCGGGCGTGGTCCGGCTGCTCGCCGTCGGCGTTGAAGACGACCAACGTCGCGTCGCCCGCGAACCGCTCGATGAGGCCGCCGTAGTCGCTGACGACGACCGGGACGGTCACTGCCCAGTACGAGTTCAGCATGCCGATCACGTCCGCGGGATCGGCGCGCTCGCTGAAGCTCGTGAATCCCTGCAGGTCGGCGAAGAGCACGCTGACCACACGGCGCTCGCCGCCGAGCTCGCCGGCGCCCGGATCACGGCGCAGGCGCTCGGCGAGTGGAGCCGGGACGTAGGGCCGGTAGAGCCGGTCGACGTCCCGCAGCTCCGCAGCCGCGCGCTCGAGCAGCCCCACCTGGTCCGCCGACAGCCCGAACTGCTCCGCGACCTCCCGCGCCCGCGCCGAGATGTCGCCTCCGTGCGCCACGTCCGCGCTGAGCTCGGCGAGGGCCTGGGCATAGGCGCGGTCGATCCGCGCGACGGTGTCCTCCAGGTACAGGCCTCCGAGCGCCTCGGTGATCGATCCTCCGCGCCGGTACTCGCGCTGCACGGCGGCCGCGACCAGCACGAACGCGGTGGACATGAGCACGTGCCACTCCCACCAGGTCGCGTGCCAGTTCCGTGCGAACGCGACGGCGATCAGCGCCTCCGTGAGGAGGATCCAAGCGACGGTGATCGCTACGAGGAGGAAGCTGTGTCGGCGGCGGTAGAGCTCGAGATAGCGCCAGGCCGCGAAGGCGTAGAGCGCACCGCCCGCGACCGCGAAACCGACCAGCGGCCCCGTCGCGTCCTTTGGTGGAAGCGGACGGTCGAGGGGAGGCGCGGACGTGAGCGACCAGACTGCCCAGCCGGCGAGCACGAGCAACAGCCCCACGCGGAGCAGACGCTCGTGCCGCAGGACGGCGAGGCTATGTGCTCCGCCGATCTCGAGGGTGGAGGCGGCAGCGAAACACGACCCGAGGAAGAGACCGACCGGCGTCGCGATCACGAACCCCGTGTTCTTCCCCGAGAGCAGGATCCCCGGGGTCGCCAGCGCGTGCAGCGCGAGAAAGCCGGCGCTGGCGAGGAAGGCGAGCGCGACGAGAAAGACGCGGGCGTCGCTGCGTCGGCGTGCGGCTTCGCTCAGGACGAGGCCGACGACGGTATTCACGATCGCAACCAGGAACACGAGCCAGAAATGCGTCCGGTGGTTCTCCCAGTGAACGTCCCAGTGCGGGCGGGCCAGCAGCAGCACGAAGCCCGCCAGCGGAACGAGCAGCGCGAGCGCCCATCCGACCAAGCCCGACGGCACCTGGAACCGACGGCCCGGAGAGGTGTCGGCGTGAGAAGACATCCGTGGTGCGGCTATCCGTACCTCAGATTGCGTGTCTCCCGCCTTGCCGCGCGGCGACGCCGGTCGGTAGAAGGGAAGCAGTGCTCGCTCGTCTGGCGCACCTCGTGCATCGTCGCCGCGGCCGGTTCGTGGCTCTCTGGGTCCTTCTCACCCTGTTCGGGGTCTTTGCGACGGCCAAGGTGTCGGATCGGTGGTTCGAGTCGTTCTCGATCCCCGGCTACTCAGCCTACGAGACGAACCAGAAGGTTCTCAAGGAGTTCGGCACCGGCGAACAGGCGCCGCTCGTGGCTGTCTTCCACTCGAACGGCGACGTCACCAAGGAGGACCTCGCGCCGGCAATCGCCAAAGCGACCGCCGTCAATCCCGGCTCGCGCGTCAGCTCCTACTTCGACACACAGAGCGACATGTACGTATCGAAAGACCGCCACACGACGATCGCGAACATCTATCCGCCGGGCCAGAACACCTTCTCCACGGAACCGAAGATCGACGAGGTCCGAGCGGCCTTGCGCGGGAACGCTCCGCCCGGCGTCGAGACGCACCTGACGGGGCTCCTACCGCTGTACGACGCCTCGAGCGAAGGCGGCAACGGGCCGAGCGTCTTCACCGAGGCGCTCATCGGCGCCGCCGGCGCGCTCGTGATCCTTCTCTTCGTCTTCGGCACCCTGCCGGCGGTCGGGATCCCCCTCGCCATCGCGGTCACGTCGATTCTCAACACGTTCACGCTCGTCTGGGCGCTCACGTACGTGACCGACGTGTCGATCATCGTGCAGTTCCTGATCGCGCTGGTCGGCCTTGGCGTCGCCATCGACTACGCACTCCTGATGATCTTCCGCTTCCGCGAGGAGCTCGCTCAAGGCGAAGACGTCGAGACAGCCCTCACCGAGATGATGACCCACGCGGGACGATCCGTGATCGTCTCCGGCTCGACGGTTGCGGTCGGGCTCCTGAGCATGATCCTCCTGCCTCTTCCCTTCATCAGGTCGATCGGGATCGGGGGCATGCTGATCCCTGCGGTGTCGGTGCTCGTCTCGATCACGCTCTTGCCTGCACTGCTGTCGCTGCTCGGTCACCGGATCAACAGCCTGCGCATGATGCCGAAGCGGTTCGTCGCAGTGACGGACCCCGAAAACGGCTGGTGGGGCCGGTGGGCGCGACTGGTCGTGCGCCGGCCGATTCCCGTGGCTGCGGTCGGCCTCGTCATCGTTGGCCTGCTCGTGGCGGTCGGTGTCCAGATCAACCCGAGCGAAGCTCAGGCCAAGGACTTCCCCGGCAAGGGCGACGCGATCGCCGGCCGGCAGGCGCTGGCCGACGCCGGCATGTCGCCGGGAGCGATCAAGCCGTTCGTCATCCTGACGCCCACCGACCGCGTGGACGAGGTCGAGCAGCGCGTCCGCGGCGTCGACGGGGTCGAGGGTGCGGCGGCGCCGCCGAGCTGGCGACAGGACGGCCTTGCGCTCGTCGAGGCGATCCCGAGCCACGACGGCTCGAGCAAGGCGATCCGCGGGACGATCTCGGACGTCAAGGACGCCCTGCCTGCGGGCGCCTCCCTCGGTGGTGTCGCGCCGGAGGACCGCGACTTCGTGCATGCGGTCTACGGCAACTTCCCGTACGTCCTGCTCTTCGTGGTCCTGCTCACGTTCGTGCTGTTGACACGGGCCTTTCGTTCGCTGCTTCTGCCGCTGAAGGCGGTGATCCTCAACCTCATCTCGCTGGCGGCGGCATTCGGGATCATCGTCTTCATCTTCCAGCAAGGGCACGGCTCGGAAGCGATCTGGAACGTGCCGGCGACGCAATCGATCATCCCGTGGATCCCGCTGATGATCTTCGCGTTCCTCTACGGCCTCTCGATGGACTACGAGGTGTTCCTGCTGACGCGGATGCGTGAGGCCTACGACGAGACCCACAACACGCGCGAGGCCGTCCAGCAAGGGCTTGCGCGGACCGGCAAGCTCGTGACGAGCGCGGCACTCGTCCTGATGTTCGCGTTCTTCGTCCTGTCGACGAGCCCGGGGACCGACATCAAACAGTTCGGGATCGGTCTTGCCGCCGGGATCATCTTCGACGCCACAGTCATCCGAGCCCTGCTCGTGCCCTCCGTCATGGTGCTGATGGGCCGCTGGAACTGGTGGCTGCCGGCGTGGGCGGCGCGCCCGCTACGCACCCGGCCGAGCGAGCCCGCCCCCGAGGCACGGCCAGTTCCCGAATCCGCCTAGAAAGGCAGCGATTCCGCCGCGTTCTTCGCGAGGTCGATCAACGGCTGCACCGCGAAGAAGGATCCGACGGTGATCACGAGGCAGCCGAGCACGGCGCCCTGCAACAGGGTGTCGCGCGGGGGCGAGCCGCCGATCGGCGCGAGCTGGAGATCCTCGGTCCGCCGCATGTACATGGCGCGGACGATTCCGAGGTAGTAGTAGAGGCTCACGAGCGTCGCGACGACGCCGACGATCACGAGCCACGTCCAGCCGTGGCGATACGCGGCCGAGAACGCGTAGAACTTGCCGACGAAGCCGCCGGTGAGCGGGAAGCCGGCAAAGCCGAGCATGAAGGCCCACATCGAGATCCCGAGCAGCGGGCGCTCCCAGCCGAATCCGGCCATGTTTTCGATCGTCACCGGGACACCAAGCTCGCGCTCACGGGCCTCCACCACGCCGAACGCCCCGAGCGACGCGGCGGCGTACGGAATGAGGTAGTAGAGAACCGCGCGTGCGCCGAGCGGCGAGTCGGCGGAGACGGCGATGAGCATGAAACCGGCCTGTGAGATCGACGAGTACGCGAGCAGCCGCTTCACGCCCTTCTGGACGAGGGCAGCGAGGTTGCCGACGGCGAGCGAGCACACCGCGATCGCTGCGACGGCAATCGTCCACACGTCGGCGTCGGCCTGGAAGGCCGTCACGAGCACCCGCAGCGTTACGACGAGCGCTGCCGTCTTCGTCGCCGCGGACATGAACGCGGTCACGGGCGTCGGTGCGCCCTCGTAGACGTCCGGAGTCCACATGTGGAACGGCGCCGCCGACGCCTTGAAGCCGAGTCCCGCAATGATCATCGCGAGGCCGAAGAGGAGCAGGGTGTCGTGCTCTCGCCCGGCCGCCGCAATGCCGGAGAAGTCGAGCGCTCCCGTGGCCCCGTAGACGAGCGCGGATCCGAAGAGCAGGACGGCCGAGCCGAAGCTCCCGATCACGAGATACTTCAGCGCAGCCTCGAGGCCTCCGAGCCGGTCTCGGTCGATCGCGCACAAGATGTAGAGGCAGATCGAGAACCACTCGAGCCCCAGGAAGAGGGTCAGCAAATTGTTCGCTGCGACGAAGAACATCATCCCGCCGCCCGCCGCCGCGAGAAGCGCGTAGTACTCGCCGACGTGATCCTCCCGCCAGCGCCCACGGTACGAGATCCCGGTCGCGATGAGGCCTGAGCCCGCGATCATCAGTGCCGCCAGCTGGGCGAGCCGGTCACGCTGGAGGGCGTCCGCGACGACGCCGTGGGGCTCGGCAGAGCGCACGTACAGTGCAACGGCGAACCCGAACGCGGCGGTGTATCCGACCGCGCAGAGAATTACCGCGACCGGCTTGCGTTGCGCGCGCGGAACGAGCACGGCACACAGCAGGGCGAGTGCCGATGCGACCAGGAGCGCGTTGATCGGCGCGAGCGCGAACCAGTCGACGTGCGGACGCGGGATCACCGGAATTGCCCCGCGACGTCGGCCGAGGGTCGGTTGCCCGCAAAGGAGTGATCGGTGATCGCCGCGGGCCACGCCGACAGGAAGAGGAGGCACGCGACGAGGGGCACGACGACGCCGAGCTCCGCCGGCCGCAGGTCGAGCGCGGAGTCCGAGACAGCCGGACCGACGTCCTCATGGAGCACCGCAGAGATCAGCCGCAGCACGTACATCGCCGCGAGGACGATTGCAATCGCACCGACGAGCGCCCATCCCCAGCCTCGTTGGAAGATGCCGGCGAGGATCAGGAACTCTCCCGCGAAGGCCGACGAGAGCGGCACGGCGAGCGTGATGATCCCGGTCGTCATCAGGACCGTCGCGAGCGCCGGCCGGCCTCGGGCCATGCCGCCCAGTCGTCCGAGTTCGCCGGTGAGTGTTCGTCGCTCGACCATGCCCGCGAGCAGGAACAGCGCGGCCGAGATCAGGCCGTGGTTGACCATCTGCAGAACCGACCCGTTGAGGCCGAGGTCGTTGATGGCGAAGACGCCCATCGTGATCAGGCTCATCTGGGCGAGCGAGGAGTACGCGATCACACCACGCAGATCCGGCGCGCGGAACGCAAGGAGCGAGCCGTAGATCAATCCGACCGCCGCGAGCACGAGGATCGGCACGCGGAAGTCCCGCGCGGGCTCCGGGAACTTCGTGACGGCGATGCGGAGGAAGCCGTACGCGGCTGCTTTCGAGACGATCCCTGAGAGCACGGCCGCGACCTCGGGCGACGACTCCCGATACGCGTCGGGGAGCCAGCCGTGCAGCGGGAAAAGCGGCGCCTTGATGGCGAACGCAGCGACGAAGCCGAGAAAGATCCAGTTGCTGGAACTCGCGCCGATCTTGACGAGATCGAACGTGTTCTCGGAGAGGCCGTAGACGATGATCGCTGCGAGCATCAGCAGCGATCCGGCCATCGTGTAGATGACGAACTTCAGCGTCGCGCCCATGCGGCCCGGACCGCCCCACACGCCGACGAGCACGTAGAGCGGGATCAGCATCGCCTCGAAGAACGCGTAGAAGAGCAGGAGGTCCTGCGCCGCGAACACGCCGACGATCGCGCCCGTAAGGAGGAGCATCAGACCCATGTAGGCGCGCGTGCGCTCGCGGCCGGCCCAGAACGCATAGGCAATCGCGGCCGCCATCACGATGACGGTGAGCCCTATGAGCCAGACGGAGAAGGCGTACACCCCGACGTAGTACGAGACGCCGAGGTCGCTGAACCAGCTCCACCGTTGGGAGAACTGCAGCCCGTTCGCGCCGAAGTCGAAGCGGGCGACGAGCTGGATCCACACGCCGACCTCGGCGAGCGCGGCGAGCAACGCCAGCGATCCGGCCGACACCCGGTTCAGCGGCAGCAGCCAGACGAGGAGGCCGGCCGCGAGCGGGAGGACGATCAAAGCCGTGGTCAACTACTTCACCGCCACAAAGACGATCGCCAGGATGGCGACGCTCGACGCGATCGCTAGTGCGTAGGTGCGGACGAGGCCGGTCTGGAGACGAGCCACGAGGCCGCCGACGTCGCGCGTCTCCTCCGCGACCTCGGTGACCGAGCCCGTGACGAGCGGCCGCTCGACCCAGCGGCCGAGGGCGAGCGCCAGCCAGACGGCCGGGCGATAGAAGACCGCGTCGTACGCCTCGTCGAAGTAGAACTTGTGCTCCAGCGTCCGTTGCGCGAACGCGAAGCGCGGCACGGCGACGCGGCGCGCCCCGTAGATCAGCCACGCGACGAAGATGCCGCTGAGGCCGAGCAGGAGCGAGATCGTGATCGAGGTCCACTCCTGCCAGCTCTCCGGCGTGACGAGTGGTTCGGCCACGGTGTCGAGCCATGTGTCGACCGGATGCCACCACGGCGAGAACTGGATCCACCCCCCGATCAACGACAGCACCGCGAGCACACCTACGGTTACGGCCATCGTCGTCCCCACGACGTCCCGCTTGAGCGCGTGGAAGTGCTCGCGCACGAAGGCGCTCGGCTCGCCCCAGAACACCATGAAGATGAGCCGGAACGTGTAGACGCCGGTGAGGAACGTTCCCGCGAGACCGATCGCCCAGAGGACGTAGCCGTAGGCGCCATCGGCCATTGCCGCGGCGAGGATCGAGTCCTTCGAGAAGAAGCCGGCGAACGGGAAGATCCCGACGAGCGCAAGCGCTCCGATCAGCGATGCGAGGTAGGTGCGCGGCATCAGCGCACGTAAGCCGCCCATCTTCCGCATGTCCTGCTCGCCTGCGAGCGCGTGGATGACGATGCCCGCCGCCATGAACAGCAGCGCCTTGAAGAACGCGTGCGTCATGAGGTGGAACATGCCGTTGGCGTAAGCCCCGATCCCCGCGCCGAGGAACATGTAGCCGATCTGCGACATGGTGGAGTAAGCGATCACGCGCTTGATGTCGACCTGGACGAGGGCGATCAGCCCGGCAAGGAGCAACGTCGCCCCGCCGAGGCCAGCGGCGAGGTCAGCGACCGTCGGCGCCTGCTCGAAGATCGCGTGCGTACGGACGATCAGGTAGACGCCGGCTGTGACCATGGTCGCCGCGTGGATCAATGCGCTGACGGGGGTCGGGCCCTCCATCGCGTCGGGGAGCCACGTCTGCAGCGGCAGCTGCGCGGACTTCGCGACCGCACCGCCGAGCAGGCCGAGCGCCACGATGTTCGCTACGGCCGAGCTGTAGTTCACGCCGAGCACGCTGAACTGCAGCGATCCCGACTCCTTGATCAGCAGGAAGAGCGCGAGCGCCATCGTCGCGTCGCCGATCGCGTTCATCACGAACGCCTTCTTCGCGGCCGCGATCGCGCTCGGGCGCTCGTGCCAGAACCCGATCAGCAGGTACGACGAGAGGCCGACCATGCCCCAGCCGGCGAGCAGCAGGATCAGGTTCCCGCCCTGGACGAGCAGCAGCATCGAGAAGACGAACAGCGACATGTACGCGAAGTAGCGCCGCTCCTCCTGGTCGCCGTCCATGTAGCCGATCGAGTACGCGACGATCAGCGCGCCGACGCCGGAGACGATCAGCATCATCATCACGCTAAGCGGGTCGATGAGGACCTCGAAGCCCGAGCGGTAGGAGCCGGCCGAGATCCACGTCCACGCCGTCGATTGGACTTCCCGGTCGCTTCCGTCGCGCCCGAGCAGTCCGATGAACGAGACGAGCGCGCCGACGAATGCGACGAAGCACGAGAGCGTCGAGAGGTACGCGGCGGCGCGCCGGGAGATGCGCGTGCCTCCGAGCGTGATCAGCACGGCCGCGACGAGCGGGGAGGCCAGGCAGATCCAGGCGCCGGCGATCATCCGCGCAACGTGTTCAGGCGGTCGACGTCGAGGGTGATGCGCTTGCGGTTGAGGGCGACGATCAGCCCGAGCCCAACAACCACCTCGGAGGCGGCGACGGCCATGACGGCGAGGGCGAAGATCTGTCCGTCACCGTTGTTCAGGTTGCGCGCGAACCCGATCAGGGCGAGGTTCGCGCCGTTCAGCATGATCTCGAGCGACAGGAGGACGATCAGCGGGTTCCGCCGCAGGAGGACGCCCATGGCGCCGGTGGCGAAAAGGAAGGCGGCGACCCCCAGGTACCAGGCGATCTCCGGTCCCATCACGGCGACGGCACCTCGGCCTCATCGGGTGCGCGCCGCGAATGCGCTCCGAGGATCACGCCTCCGATCGCCGCAACGAGCAGGACGATCGAGGTGATCTCGAAGGCGAGCAGGTGGTCGGTCAGGAAGAGGCGTCCGACGTAGGCGGGACTGCCGAACGCCTCGTCGATCTCTCGCGAGTGCGCCAGCTGCCCGCCGGCCTTGAGGCCGATGACGACGACGATCTCCACGAAGAGGGCGCCGGCTGCGAGCACGCCTCCGACCGCTTGCCAGCTCGGCCCACCCGCCCACGGCGACTCCAGGCGCGGGCCGATGTAGGCGATGACGAAGAGGAACATCACCATCACGGCGCCCGCGTAGACGAGCACCTGGGCCGCGGCGACGAACTCCGAGGAAAGGAGGAGGTAGAGGACGGCGAGCGAGCCCAGATTGCCGATCAGCGCAAGGGCCGAATAGAACGGGTTCGAGAACGACACCACCGCTACGGCCGAGGAGAGGCAGGCGAATGCGGCGACGATCCAGACGGCCCAAACGAGGACGTTGCCGACCGAGGCGACGATCACGAGTGTTCCTCGTAGTACGGGATAGGCGTGTCGTAGAGCTCGCGGTCCGCGACCGGGACTCTCTTGATCGGCTCGGCGAGGAGCATGTCCTTCGTGTAGATGAGGTCGTCGCGTGAGTACTCCGAGAGCTCGTACTCGCTGCCGAGCGTGATCGCGTCGAACGGGCATGCGAGCTCGCAGTAGCCGCAGAAGATGCAGCGGCTCATGTTGATCTCGTAGATGCGCGCGTAGCGCTCGCCTGCGGACACGCGGTTGTCGGGCGTGTTCTCCGCGGCGACGACGCGGATGCAGTCCGCGGGGCACGCTGCGGCGCAGAGGGAGCAGCCGACGCACTTCTCGAGTCCGTTCTCGTGGCGATGCAGCCGGTGCCGGCCCCGGAAGCGCGGGTAGACGGGGCGCTTGTACTCGGGGTACTGCTGCGTGATCGGCTTCTTGAACAGCTGCCGGAACGTGACCGCGAAGCCTTTGACTGCGCCGATCGGTTCTGGCCGGTGCGCCACTAGATCCAGACCACCAGGAGCGCGGTGATGACGGCGTTGATCGTGGCGACCGGCAGCAGCACCTTCCAGCCGAAGCGCATCAGCTGGTCGTAGCGAAGGCGCGGTACCGACGCCCGGACCCAGATGAAGAAGGAGACGAAGAGGAAGACCTTCAGGACGAACCACAGCGGGCCGAGGTAGTCGAGCCAGAAGAAGTGCCAGCCGCCGAAGAAGAGCGTCACGGCGAGCGCGGAAAGCGTGATCAGGTTGACGTACTCGGCCGTCTGGAAGAGGCCCCAGCGCATGCCGCCGTACTCCGTGTGGTAGCCGGCGACGAGCTCGGTGTCCGCCTCGGGCAGGTCGAAGGGCGGGCGGCTCGTCTCGGCGATCATCCCGATCACGAAGACCATGAGCCCGACGAGCTGCGGGACGACGAACCAGATCGTCGCTTCCTGCTTGTTCACGATGTCGATGAGGTTCAGGGACTGGCCCATCAGCACCACGCCGAGGACCGACAGAGCCAGCGAGACCTCGTACGAGACGAGCTGTGCGCACGTCCGCATGGAGCCGAGGAGCGAGTACTTCGACGCGGATGCCCAGCCGCCGACGATCGCTCCGTACACACCGACCGAGCCGAGGGCGAAGAGGAGAATGAGCCCGATCGACACGTTGGCGATCACGCCGTCGACATGCCAGTGCCCGATCTCCCAGCCGGCGCCGAACGGGATCACCGCGAAGGCCGCGAGCGCCGTGAACATCGCGATGATCGGTGCCGTGATGTAGAGACGGTCACGCGCCTCGACCGGGAAGAAGCTCTCCTTGCGCACGAGCTTGATCAGGTCGGCGAACGGCTGCAGCAATCCATAGGGGCCGGCGCGGTTCGGGCCGTAGCGGTTCTGCAATCGTCCAAGCAGCTTGCGCTCGAGCCACGTCGTGTACGCGAACGCGACCATGACGAGGTTGACGATCACGGCCGCCTTGATGAGCGAGATCCACCAGGGCTCGGTCACTTCGTCAGCTCCACGGTCGGTTGGAGCTCGCCGGCGTGCTCTTCCGCGATGCGGACGACGCCCCGGCGAAGGTCGCGGCTGAGGCGTGCGCGGAGCGTCACGGAGGTGCCGTTCGAACGCACGGTCACCTGTTCGCCGTCCGCGATCCCGCGGCTGCGTGCGTCCTGCTCGGAGAGCTCCACCTCGGGGTCGGGCCGCTGGAACTGCAGCTCGGGGATCCGTTCGACGGCAGGTCCCGAGAAGAGCGGGCGGTACCGGACGAGCAGCAAGCCCCCGGCGTCGGCCGGGTCGGTCGGCCGCTCGATCGGAGCGGTGTCGGTCGTCTGATCCGGGAGGGCCGCCTTTTCGCCGATCTGGCCATACGGAATTCCTCCGAACGCGATGCCGGAGACCTCGGCGAACACAACCGACGGGTGCGGCGAGATCTCGACGCCGAACCGCTCCGCGAGCTTGGAGATCCACGCCAGCTCGTCCGGCGCCGGCGGGATGACCGTCCGTCGGAGCCGCTGGATCCGGCCTTCGAGATTGACGTACGTCCCGTCCCGTTCGAGGTAGCTCGTTCCCGGCAGGGTCAGGTCGGCCCAGCCGGCGGCGAGGCTCTGGAACATCGCCAGCACGATCACGCGCTCGGCCTGCTCGGCGAGAGCACGCACGTCGGGATTCGCGGCCGCCTCGTCGCCCGAGACGATCAGGAGGCCGATCGGATCCGGATTCGTCGGCTCCGCGTCGGCGGCTGCCGACCAGGCGTCGCAGACGCCGCGTGCGTTCGCCGTCTCGGGAAGGTAGAACGCGCCGCTCACGCCGAGGCGCTGTGCCAGCGCGGCGACGGTCGCGCCGCCGTGACCGCGCGGGCCCGACCAGACGAGGACGGCGCGCTCCGCCTTGCGAACGGTGTCCTCGTCGAGCTCGTACAGCACCTGGGCGCCGCGGCGACGGGCCTCCTTGATCCAGAGCTCGACGATCGGCGCGCGCTCGACGACGGGTGCGTCTCCGAGGACTGCGATCACGTCGGCGTCCGCGATCGCCGACAGGGGCAGACGGAACGCGTCGAGCGCCTGCGAGACCTCCTCGGGGAAGACGGCGCTGTGCGCGCCGAGCCCTCGGCGCAGGAGCCTCCCGAGCGCGTACGCCTGCTCAACCGTCTCCGATCCCGACAGGGCGGTCACGATGCGGCCGTCGGCTTCGCGCAGGAGGCGCTCCGCCTCGTCCACCGCGCGATCCCAGGAGATCTCCTCGAGGCCCCGCCGCCGGACGCGGAGGAGCGGGTCGCGCAGGCGGTCGCGTGCGTTCAGGTGCCCGTACGCGAACCGCCCCTTGTCGCAAAGCCAGCCCTGGTCGACGTCGGGATGGTTCCGGGAAAGGATCCGCTTCACCTTTCCCTCGCGCGTCGTCGCCTGGACGTTGCAGCCGACCGGGCAGAGGCCGCACACCGTCGGCACCTCCTGGATCTCCCACGGCCGTGCCTCGAAGCGATACGTGGTCGACGTCAACGCGCCGACGGGGCAGAGCTCGATCACGTTCCCGCTGAATGGGGCGCGGTAGGGCTCGTCCTCGAAGGTCGCGATCATCGACGCGGCGCCGCGGTTCACGGCGACGAGCTGCCCGTCCTCCGCGACGAGCTCGCTGAAGCGGGTGCAGCGGTAACAGAGGATGCAGCGCTCGCGGTCGAGCGCGATCAGCGGCGAGACGGGGATCGGCTTGTCGAACGTCCGCTTGGGAAACGTCATCCGCGTGTTGCCCGGCCCGTAGCGGAAGGTCAAGTCCTGCAACGGGCACTCGCCGCCCTTGTCGCAGACGGGGCAGTCCAGCGGGTGGTTGACGAGGATGAACTCCAGCGTCGCGTTCTGCGCCTCCGCGGCAACCGAGGAGGTGAGCGCGGTCCGGACGACCATGCCGTCCTGCGCGGTCAGAGTGCAGGCAGCCTGCGGCTTCGGCGGGCCGGGCGTGATCTCGCAGAGGCACATCCGGCAGGCGCCGACGGGCGGCCCGAGCCGCGGCTCGTAGCAGAAGACGGGGATCTCGATCTCGGCGGCGAGCGCAGCCTCGACGAGCCCGGTGCCCTTCGGCACCTCGACCTCGACGCCGTCGATGGTCAGTCGCACCGTCTGGGGCGCGCTCATGCCGGCACCACCGCGGTCGGGGAATGCGTGTGCATGGCAACGGGTGCGAGCACGTCATGGAGCGGCGACGCGTCGCCGAAGGGACAACCCGCCTCGTCTATGTGCGCCTGGAACTCGCTGCGGAACTTTTCGACGTAGCTCGCGACTGCGATCGCCGCGGTCTCGCCCAACGGGCAAAGGCACTTGCCGTTGATGCGGTCGCAGACGTCCAGCAGAAGGTCGAGCTCGCGCTGCTCCGCGTCGCCGGCCTCGAGCCGGCGCAGGATCTGCGTCATCCACCTCGTGCCCTCGCGGCACGGGGTGCACTTCCCGCAGGACTCGTGCTCGTAGAACTCGGAGATCCGGATCCCGAGCTGCACCATGCAGCACCGGTCGTCGAGCGCCACGACACCCGCCGAGCCCATCGCGGTGTTCAGCTTCAGCAGCGAGTTGAAGTCGTACCCGACGTCGATCTCGTCGCCCTTCAGGATCACCGTCGAGGAACCGCCGGGGATCACGGCTTTCAGCTCGCGGCCGCCCGGGATCCCGCCGGCCAGTCCGAAGATCAGCTCCCGCATGCTTGTCCCGTTCTCGATCTCGTAGTTTCCGGGGCGCTCGACGTGACCGGAGAGCGACACCACGCGCGTCCCGCGGGAGTCCAGGACGCCGAGCTTCGCGTACTCCGCCCCGCCCATCTCGATGATCGGCGGCACCGTCGCCAGGGTCTCGACGTTGTTCACGATCGTCGGCGACGCGTACAGCCCCTGGATGGCCGGGAACGGCGGCTTCGTGCGCGGTTGGCCGCGGCTTCCCTCGAGCGACTCGAGCAGGGCCGTCTCCTCCCCGCAGATGTACGCGCCGGCGCCGCGGTGCACGACAACCGTTACGTCACCGAGGATCTCCGGCCGCGTCTTCAGCTCTTCCAGAGCGGCGACGAGGATCTCGTAGGGTCCGCTGTACTCGCCGCGGATGTAGACGAAGACGTGCTTCGACTCGATCCCGTGGGCCGCGATGAGGCAGCCCTCGATGAACCGGTGCGGGACGCGGGACATGATCTCGTTGTCCTTGAAGCTCCCCGGCTCCGACTCGTCTGCATTGACGACCACGTAGTGCGGATTGGGGTTTTGGTCCGGCTTCGGGACGAACGCCCACTTGCGTCCGGCTGGGAAGAACGCGCCGCCGCGGCCGCGCAGCTCCGACGTCGTGACCTCCTGGATCACAGCATCCGGTGCCATGGCACGGGCCTTCTCGAGCGACCGGTATCCGCCCAGTGCCTCGTACTCGGCGAGCTTCGTCAGGTCGCGGTCGTCGGCGCCCGCCATGACGATCGTGCGACTCTCAGTCGCCGCCACGGAGCTCCCGAACGATCGCCGGAACGTCGTCCGGCATCACATGTGTGCGGTAGCGATGGTCGACAGCAACGATGGTCGCCCACCCGCAGCCGCCGAGGCACTCGACCGGCCGGAGCAGCACTTCGCCGTCCTCGCTCGTCTCACCGGCGCGGACTCCGAGCTCCTGCTCGAACCGCTCGAGCACCTGCTGTGCACCCACGAGCGCGCACGACACGTTCGTGCACACCTCGACCATGTGCCGTCCGATCGGCTCGAGGTGCAGCATGTCGTAGAAGGACGCGATCGACCGGCAGAACGCCGGCGTGGTCCCAAGCGCGGCTGCGCACTCCCGCAGCGCCTCCGTCGACAGGTAGCCGTGCTTCTCCTGGGCCAGGTGCAGGGCGGGCAGCGTCGCCGAGCGCCAGTCCGGGTACCGATTCTTGAGCTCCTGCACCTCGTCGTAGAACGTGCTCATCGGTCGACCTCGCCCATGACGGTGTCGAGCGAGCCGACGATGGCGATCATGTCGGCGATGAGCGCGTTGGTCATCACCGTCGCGGTCGCCTCGAGCGCGACCAATGACGGGGCCCGGAACTTCACGCGCCACGGCCTCGGGCCGCCGTCCGAGACGATGTAGCAGCCGAGCTCGCCGCGCGGCGACTCGATCGTCGTGTAGACCTCGCCCTCCGGCACCCGGAACCCCTCGGTGACGATCTTGAAGTGGTGGATCAGGGACTCCATCGAGGTGTGCAGCTCCTCCCGAGGCGGCAGCACGACCTTGCGGTCGTCGGCGATCCACGGCCCGTCGGGCATCCGCCGCAGCGCCTGGTCGACGATCCGCACCGACTCCCGCATCTCCTCCATCCGCACGCGGTAGCGGGCCCACACGTCGCCCTCCTCGTACACCGGAACGCGGAAGTCGACCCGGTCATACGCGAGATACGGTTGTGCCCGCCGCAGATCCCAGTCGACGCCCGAGCCGCGCAGCACCGGGCCGGACTGTCCCAGCGCAATCGCGTCGTCGGCCGACAACAACCCGACTCCCTTCGTGCGCTCGAACCAGATCGGGCTCTGGTCGACGAGACCCTCGTAATCGTCGATCGCCTTCGGCATCACCTCGACGAACTTCGCGCACTCGTCGAAGAAGCCGACGGGAATGTCCTCCGCGAGACCGCCGATCTGGAAGTACCGCGTGTGCATCCGAAAACCCGCGACGAGCTCGAACAGGTCCAGGATGCGATCGCGCTCGCGGAAGCAGTACCAGAACATCGAGATCGCACCGAGCTCGAGTGCGGCCGTTCCGAGCCAGACGAGATGAGAGTGGATCCGGTTGAGCTCGGCGAGGAGCATGCGCATCCACGTCGCGCGCGGCGGGACCTCGAGCGCGAGCAGCTCCTCGACGGCGAGGACGAAGACGAGCTCGTTGTTCTGGAACGAGAGGTAGTCGATGCGGGGCGCGTAGGTGATCGCCTTCCACCACGACTTCAGCTCCATGTTCTTCTCGAACCCGGTGTGCAGGTAGCCGACCACCGCCGCGAGGCCCACGACCGTCTCGCCGTGCAGGTCGACGACGAGCCTGAGCACGCCGTGGGTCGACGGATGGTTCGGGCCGAAGTTGACACGCAGAACGTCGTCCGAGCGCTGGAGCTCTTCCGTCAGCTCGAGGACCGTCGGAATCGGTGACGGGATCCGCGTGCCTTCGTAGATTCGCGGCCGCTCCGGCGCGACGGCCACTTATTCCTCCCCGGAGAAGCGCACGGGCTCGCCGCCGATCGGGTAGTCCTTGCGCAGCGGGTGACCCTCCCAGTCGTCGTCCATGAGGATTCGCCGCAGATTGGGATGGCCGTCGAAGCGGATGCCCATCATGTCCCATGCCTCACGCTCGTGCCAGTCGGCCGTCGGCCAGATCGGCACGAGCGAAGGGACGGTCTCGCCCTCGTCGACCCAGGCCTGCAGGCGGACGCGCGGAGCGCCGCGGCGGACCGCGAGCAGGTGGTAGCTGACGGAGAAGCGGCGCGGCTTCGGCCGCGGCAGTCGCTGCAGCCCACGGGTCGAAGGCGTGTTCAGGTCGCGGCCGCCGGGCGTTCCGATGTAGCCGGACACGCCCTCTCGGCCCCAGCCGAGATAGTCCGTCGCGGTCATGTCCGAGAGGAAGTCGAAGCCGAGCTCGTCGCGGAGATAGGACGCCGCTTCGACGAGGCGGGGCGTGTCGACGACGACGGTCGTCTCCCTGTGTTCGTCGCGGACCTCGACGAGGCCGGGGACGCCTTTGAAGTTCAGGATGCCACTCCGCGGATCTCGTACGCGGGTGGGACGCCGGCCATCACCTTCTCGTGCAGCCGGATGATCCCCTCCATCAGCGCCTCCGGCCGCGGCGGGCAGCCGGGCACGTGGATGTCGACGGCGACGATCTTGTCGACGCCCTGAAGGGTGGTGTAGTTGTTGAACATCCCGCCGGAGCTCGCGCAGGCGCCCATTGCGATCACCCACTTCGGCTCGAGCATCTGGTCGTAGACCTGTCGGAGCGGCGCCGCCATCTTGTGGACGACGCGGCCGGAGACGATCAGCAGGTCGGCCTGCCGCGGCGACGAGCGGAAGGCTTCCATCCCGAAGCGCGCGATGTCGTAGCGCGACGTGACGATCGACATCATCTCGATCGCACAGCACGCGAGCCCGAACGTGTCGGGCCACATCGACTTCGTCTGCGCCCACGCGAGGGCCTTCTCGAGCGTCGTCAATCCGACCGCCCGCTCGATCGCGGCCACTTCCTCCTCGAAGACGCCGGGCCCCTTGTCCGGCCAGAGCACCCGCTCCGACTGCAAGCCGTAGTCCCGGAGCCTCTTGCCGTCCTCTATTGCCACTCGAGCGCGCCCTTCCGCCACACGTACACGTAGGCGACCACGAGGATCGCGATGAAGAAGAGGAACTCGAGGAAGCCGAACCACGCCAGCTGGTGGAGGATCACGGCGAGCGGATAGAGGAACACGATCTCGATGTCGAAGACGATGAACAGCATCGCCGTGAGGTAGAAGCTGATCGTGAAACGCTGCGTGTGCGGCGGCCCGGTGGAGACGCCGGACTCGAACGGGGTCTCACGAGCGCGCACGCGACGGTGCGGCCGCGTCGCGAAGGCGAACGAGAACCACATCATCGACGCGGGAATCACCAGCGCGAAGAGGCCGTAGATCAGGAACGGCAGCCAGTTGTCGAGCACGCGTCCCTCCCTTGGAGCGGACGGGAACCTACCACCTTCACCCTAGCCTCACGAAGATTGGCAAAAACGGCTCAACCGTGCCTGAGCCGAGTGTTACAAAGTGCCTCCGTTCGGGGGATTCGTGGAGGCCGGACCCGTTGCTACGATGGGCCGCGAGATGGAGCTCGAAGAGCGTGTGCTGCCGCTGATGACCGTAACGGAGTCGGCGGCCGTGAAGATCAAGCAGCTGATGGCCGAAGAAGAGGACGTCAGCGTGCTGCGCGTCGCCATTCAGGGCGGTGGCTGCTCGGGCTTCCAGTACGGGCTCGGTTTCGATCGCGGCGCCGTCGAGGGCGACGTCGAGTTCGAGATGCACGGCGTGCCGGTGGTCGTCGATCCGTTCAGCGCGCCGTACCTCAAGGGCGCCGAGATCGACTACGTCGACTCGATCCAGGCAGCGGGGTTTGCGATCAACAACCCGAACGCCAGCTCTTCCTGCGGCTGCGGCCACTCGTTCCAGGTGGAAGAGGGCGACACCGACGCCACCGTCGGTGGCTGCGGCTCAGGCTGCTCCGCCTGACGCACTAGAGGCGACGTGAGCGGCCCGCTCCGCGTCGCCGTCGTCGGCTCCGGTCCGGCCGGGTTCTATGCCGTCGCCGCCCTCCTCGACGCCGACGTTGCCGTCGAGGTGGACATGATCGAGCGGTTGCCGACGCCGTGGGGGCTCGTGCGCCTCGGCGTCGCACCGGACCACCCCAAGCTGAAGAGCGTTTCGCGTGCGTTCGAGCGGATCGCGCTCAAGCCCGGTTTTCGCTTCCTCGGCAACGTCGAGGTCGGGCGCGACCTCACGCACGCCGACCTGGTGAAGCTCTACGACGCCGTCATCTACGCCTTCGGCGCACAGACCGACAAACGCCTCGGCATTCCCGGCGAAGGTCTTCCCGGCTCGTGGTCGGCGACCGAGTTCGTCGCCTGGTACAACGGCCACCCCGACTACCAGGAGCTTTCGTTCGACCTCGACGTCGAGCGCGCGGTTGTGATCGGGAACGGCAACGTCGCTCTCGACGTCGCGCGGATGCTGGCACTGACGCCGGAGGAGCTCGCGCCTACCGACACGACGGACCCGGCGATCGAGGCGATTGGCTCCTCGACCATCCGCGAGATCCTCATCGTCGGGCGCCGTGGGCCGGCGCAGGCGTCGTGGACGACGCAGGAACTGAAGGAGATGGGCGAGCTCGCGGGCGCCGACGTCGCAGTCGACCCGGCGGAGCTCGAGCTCGACACAACGAGCGAGGCGGCGCAGGAGCACGACACGAATACGCGCCGCAACATGGAGGTGCTGCGCGAGTTCGCCGCGCGGACGCCAACCGGCAAGCCGGTGACGATTCGCTTCCTTTTCTTCCGCTCGCCTGTCGCGATTCAGGGCGCAAGCCGGGTCGAGGCGATCGAGCTCGTGCGGAACCGACTCGAGGACCAGGACGGACGGCTCGTTGCAGTGCCGACCGATGATTGCGAGACGATCGAGTGCGGCCTCGTCTTCAGGAGCGTCGGTTATCGGGGCGTCGGGCTGCCGGACGTTCCCTTCGACGAACGGCGCGGCACGATCCTCAACGAGGGCGGTCGCGTCGTGGGTGAAGCGTGTACCTACTGCGCGGGCTGGATCAAGCGGGGCCCGACGGGGATCATCGGCACGAACAAGAAAGACGCGACCGAAACGGTGACCCTTCTGCTGAAGGACGCAGAGCAAGGACATCTCGAGCACAGGCCGGAGGTCACGGCGGACGCCGTCGAGGCGCTGCTCGCCGAACGAGGCGTCCGCGCGGTCCTCTACGAGGGGTGGATGTCCATCGACGAGCTCGAGCGTGCCGCAGGCGAGAAGCTCGGCCGGCCGCGCGTGAAGCTCCGCACCTGGGATGACCTCCTCGAGACGGCCGAACGCGTCGCCGCGAGCTCCGCCTAGCCACAGGCCGCGCGCGGCGCCGCTAAGCTCGCGCGACTCCAGAGAACGAAAGAGGGGGGCCAGTGAAGCTCAGGATCGTTTTCGCGCTGCTCTCGGTCGCGGCGCTCGCGATTGGGACGACCGCTGCGCAAGCAGCAACGGTCGTCGAACCGGTGGTGAACGTGTCGAATGATGGTCCGGCCGACAACGGCGACAACGAAGTGGATATCGCGATCAATCCGGCGAACCCGGCGAACATGATTGCTGGCTGGAACGACTACGGCGTCGGCAACTCGTGCGGGGTCGGATGGACGACCGACGGTGGCAAGACGTGGCGGACGGATTGGCTGCGAGGCATGACTCCCGCCGGAGGTAACCCGACGTACGACTTCGGCGCCGGAGATCCGTCAGTCGGCTTCCTCAACGACGGGACGGCGATCTTCACGTGCAATGCGTGGAGCAACAAGAAGCCGACGGCGATCTTCGTCACGACCTCGAAAGACGGCGGCCGCACCTGGGCCGCGCCACAGCAGGTTGCATCGGCCGAGACGAAGGCGGGCAACCTCGACCATCCGATGATGACGATCGACCACTACAACAATCGCGCGCTGATCGGCTACACGGGTTGGAGTGGACATCAGGCGAACTCTTTCGCCCTGGTATCCGATTCGAGCGGGACGGAATGGTCCGGTCCCTTTCGCATCGCGGCGGACTACAAATCAAACGCCCCGGACGTGTTCGACGTATCCCTTGCGGGCGCGCCCGACGGAACCATCTATTCCACCGCCGGCATCTGGCAGCACGTCAACGAGTGGAACGAGCAGTCGGTCGTCGTGAGCCGGCTGCGCCCGGGTGAGTCGAGCTTCACCCACAGCGTCAAGGTCCGTGATCTCGTGCCGGCGCCGATGACGCTGCCCGGCGAGGCGTGGCGGACGTCGATGCAGGGGTCGATCGGCGTAGACGCGGCTGGAACCGTCTACGAGCTCACGGGCGACTACGTCACCGGGAAGCTGCACATGTACCTCGAGAAGTCGACGGATCACGGCGCGTCGTTCCCGACGCAGATCCAGCTGACGACCGGAAATCACGACGAGGTCATGCCCTGGATGTCGGTAACGCCCGCCGGCCGCGTGGACACGATCTACTACGACTACGACGAGTCGACGGGATTGATGGACGTCGATTACGGGCAGGTTGCGCCGGGCGGTTCGTCGATGGGCAGGACGATTGTCCAGACCGCAATCGACGGTGACGCGCAACCGCCCCGCGGGCCGGGGCGCACCCCATTCATGGGCGACTACCTCGGGATCGATTCGACGGCGGGGCTGGTGGCGCTCGCGTGGACCGGCAACGGGCCTGTCTCCCAGGACGCGTTCGCCACGACCGTTGAGCCTTGAGTGACGGAAGGGGCGACCGTGCGGTCGCCCCTTCCGCTCACACGCCGGGCCTACCGGGACAGGACCTCCAGCAAGAGCCCCGCAGGCAGCGCATATGCGCTGTTCCCGTCGCGGCCCGTCATCGTCTCGGCAGCGAGCAGCGCATTCAGGATCGCCTCTTCCGTTGCATCGATCACCGCTGCGTAGAACGGGGTGATCTCCCCGTCCGAGAGCATGCGGAGCGCGATTTCTCCGTGCTCCTTGTCGAGGCCGCGATTGCCGGTGGCAAAGGCGAAGAAGAGGTCGCCGCTCGTATGCGCGGCCGTACCACCCATGCGAGCGACGCCGAGGCCGATCCGTTGGGCCAGGCGGTGGCACTGATGCGGGAGGAGCGGGGCGTTCGTCGCCGCGATGCCGATGATCGAGCCTGTGTCAGTTCGGGAGGTCGGCTTCGGGACTCGATCGCCGATCAGCTCGCCGACGGGAACACCGTTCACGCGGAAGCGCTCGCGCAAGCCGTAGTTCGCCTGCACCAATACTCCTACGATGTGCGAGCCGACCGTACGCGACGCGGTTCCGATTCCCGCCTTGAACTCGTGGCACGTCATTCCGGTGCCGCCGCCGACGTTTCCCTCCTCGACATCGCTGGAGGCGTCTGCGAAGGCGGCCTCGACGTTTGCGCTCTTCACGTGCTGTCCGCGAATGTCGTTGAGGAAGCCGTCGAACGTCTCGCCGACAACCGGTAGCGACCATGCGTCGTCGTCGGCAGAACGTGCAGCGATCGCATCGCGCACGACGCCCACGCTGAACGTGTTCGTGATCCCGATTGGCGTCGTCAGGAGGCCTGACTCCCGCACCCATTCGAGCCCGGTCAGCTCGCCGTTCCCGTTCAGGCGGTGACAGCCGGCGAAGAGCGGCGTCTCCGGCGGGACGATGACCGTCACGCCCGTGCGCACCGCTTCGCCCTCGATCAACGTCGAGTGCCCGACGACGACGCCGTCGACGTCGGTAATCGCATTGCGGCCGCCGGGGCTCCCTTCGCCGATCGCGATGCCGAGGTCGCGCGCTCGCACTGCCACACCCTACGTCTCCGTGGCTTAGGGTTCACGCGAGCTCGGGCAGGGTGCTCGGGGGAAGAGAAGGGGGGAGACCGCATGCAAGTGCGATTTGGGGTGCTGCTTCTTGCGCTCGTTGCCTCGGCCGCGTTCCTCGTGGTCGCGACGGCTGCGACAAGCTCCGGCACGGACGCTGCCGGAAATTACATCGTGGTCTACAAGGGGCAGTCCGTTCCGAAGGATGCGGCGGGCACGATCGCAAACGCGGGCGGATCGCTCGTGTACGCCTACGACCAGATCGGCGTTGCGATTGCGCGGTCCGACAGCCCGTCGTTCCGCGGCAACTTGCTCAAGGACGACCGCGTCGACAACGCTTCGTCGACGGCAGGGTTCGCGACGCAGCTTCCGGACGAGCAGGTCGAGGCCGGCTCTTCGGATCTACCAAATGCACCGGCGACCGACAACGATTCGCTGTCGCCGCTGCAATGGGACATGCGGCAGATCCACGCGCCGGAAGCCCACGCCATCACCGGCGGCAGCCCGTCGGTGCTCGTGGGCGACATCGACACCGGGATCGACTTCACCCACCCGGATCTGCAAGCCAACATCGACGTGGCGAACAGCGCCAATTGCGTCAGCGGCGCACCCGTGCCCGGCACGGCGGCACAGGACGACAACGGTCACGGCACGCACACGGCCGGCACGATCGCAGCCGCGTCGAACGGCATCGGGATCGTTGGCGTTGCTCCTAACGTCAAGATCGCCGGCATCAAGGCCGGTAACGCCGACGGGTTCTTCTTCCCCGAGGCGGTGGTCTGCGCGTTCATGTGGGCGGCCACGCACGGCGTGGACGTCACGAACAACAGCTACTTCGCGGACCCGTGGCTGTTCAACTGCAAGAACGACCCAGAACAGCGCTCGATCTGGAAGGCGGAGTCGCGGGCAATCCAATTCGCCGAGCAGAACGGCGTCACCGTGGTCGCGGCGGACGGCAACCAGCGTGAGGACATGGCACATCCGACGAGGGATAAGACCAGTCCCGACAACACGGCACCCATCGATCGCACCGTGACGAATGCCTGCGCAGTCATTCCGGTGGAGGTATCGGGGGTGATCGGTGTCTCGGCAGTGGGCAACCGGCTCCAGGACTCGAGCGATCCGGGCTCGGGCTACCTGAAGTCCTTCTACTCGAGCTTCGGCGTCGGCGTGACGCAGGTGACCGCGCCCGGCGGAGACTCGCTCTTCGGAGTTACCCCGGCGGCGGTGAACGGTCGCGTTCTCTCCACGTATCCCGCGAACCAACCGTGCGTCCGCCAGGTCCTCGAGGGCACTACGAAGTACTGCTACTTGCAGGGGACGTCGATGGCCTCACCGCACGCAGCCGGGGTTGCTGCTCTGCTTATCAGCAAGTTCGGGCTGATGGCGCCGGGCCAGGTAGCGGCGCTTCTCGGCCAGACCGCCGATCCGCAGCCTTGTCCTGCGAGCCTGCCTGCCGGTTACGCTGCCTTTCGCGGCCTCGACGATGACCAAGTCCAGGTCTGTCAGGGCGGCGAGGGCTCGAACTCGTGGTACGGCAATGGCCAGGTCAACGCTCTCACCGCGGTCACGAGTCACTGATCAACACGTGGTCTTAGGACCTGGGGGAACCTCCCGGTTCCCCCAGGTCCCCTTCGCGGACAGGCCGCTTCGCGGGCCCCCTCGCTAAAGTCCCTTCGTGGCGCGCACTGAAGAGCGTCGTGAGCTGTGGGGGAACGAGACGCGTAAGGCCGTCGAGAACTTTCCCGTTTCCGGTCAGCGGATTCCCGCCTCGGTCGCCCGGTGGCTCGGCCGCATCAAGGCGGCTGCAGCGCGCGTGAACGCGGAGCTCGGCCTCCTCGACGAGGACAAGGCCCGGCGGATCGCAGAGGCCGGGGATCGTGTCGCGGCCGGCGAGCTCGACGACCAGTTCCCGATCGACGTCTTCCAGACCGGTTCAGGCACCTCGTCGAACATGAACGCGAACGAAGTGATCGCGTCGTTGGCAGGCGACGACGTGCACGCCAACGACGACGTGAACATGGGCCAGTCATCGAACGACGTCTTCCCTTCGTCAGTCCACCTCGCCGCGCTGGACGAGATCACGCACGACCTGTTGCCCGCGTTGCAGCGCCTCGCCGGCTCGCTCGAACGGAAGGCTGCGGAGTTCGACGACGTCGTCAAGTCGGGCCGCACGCATCTGATGGACGCGGTGCCGGTCACGCTCGGACAGGAGTTCGGCGGCTATGCGGCCCAGGCGAGAGAGGGCGTCGCCCGCGTGTCCGGCACGCTCGAGCGTCTCGGCCGGATCCCGCTCGGAGGCACGGCCGTCGGCACCGGGCTCAACACGCACCCCGAGTTCGCGGCGCGCGTACGAACGCGGCTCACCGCCGACAGCGGCCTCGAGATCTCCCCGCCTGCCGATCCGTTCGAGGCGACCGCTGCACGCGACGCGCTGGTCGAGGCCTCGGGCGCGCTGAAGACGGTCGCGGTCTCGCTCACCAAGATCGCCAACGACCTGCGGCTGATGGGCTCCGGCCCGCGCGCAGGGCTCTCCGAGATCTTCCTGCCGGAGCTCCAGAAAGGGAGCTCGATCATGCCCGGCAAGGTCAATCCGGTCATTCCCGAAGTCGTCACGCAGGTTGCCGCGCAGGTGATCGGCAACGACGCCGCGATCACAGCCGGCGGCATGCAGGGCCACTTCGAGCTGAACGTCTTCGTGCCGCTCCTCGCAAGGAACCTCCTCGACTCGATCAAGCTCCTTGCCGCTGCGGCACGCCTGCTCGCCGACCGCTGCGTCGACGGCATCGAGGCGAATCGCGAGGTCTGCGAGCGCTATGCCGAGCTGACGCTGTCCGCCGCGACCGCGCTGAATCCGTACATCGGCTACGACGCCGGCGCCGAGATCGTGAAGGAGGCCGCTTCGACCGGCAGGTCGATCCGGGAGATCGCACGCGACCGCGGCGTCGCGGAGGAAGTGCTCGACAAAGCTCTCGACTACAGGGCCATGACGAAGCCGCACGGCTCCTGAGCTGAAGCGCAAGCTCGCTTCCCGCTTGACAAAGCGGGATCGAGAGACCCATACGCCTGTCACCATCGCGGCGTTCGGGGTAGCCGCCGCGAATCCACAACCGCAGGTGGAGAGAGAAGGCGACGAAGAGATAGGACCAGGCTCGCGCTCGGCGCGATCCTGGCTTTTGCCGTCTGCGCACTCACGGCATCCGCCGGGACCGCGACGGGGGCGAGCGCAGCTGCGTCCAGCCTCGTTCCGCGTGTCGGAACGGGCGGCCCGCAGACGGGGCCTTCACGCCATCGGGCCCAGGCGACGTCACCGACCAAGAGTTCGCGGGCGAGGGCGAGGAAGAAGGCGAAGGCCCGGAACCATTCGACGGGACGATCAGCCTGTCGACAAGTGTCAGCCATGGCTCTTCGGTGAAGAGTGCGGAGAAGGCGAAGTCGAATCCGGAGCTCGACTTCGGCTTCGAGGGCCTGAACTTCTACCAGCAGCGGTACGCGCGCGGCGGGAACCAGTTCTCCGTCGAGCCGCCCGACCAGGGTCTCTGTGTTGGCAACGGCTATGTCGTCGAGGCCGTCAACGACGTGCTCAACGTCTACAGCGCGGCGACGGGGCAGTCGGTTCTTCCCGACAACACGGCAACGAACATCGTCGGCGGCTTCCCCCGCAACGTGAATCACGCCGTCGACCTCACCTCGTTCTACGGATACCCGCCGGCGATCAACCGGGCGACCGCGCGTTTCGGTGAGTTCGTCACCGATCCGTCTTGCTTGTACGACGCCGCGACGCAACGCTTTTTCGTCGTCGTCCTGACGCTCGACGTGGTTCCCACGAGGGGCGCGTTCACGGCTGTGAATCACCTCGACATTGCCGTGAGCCAGACGGCCAACCCGACCGGCTCGTGGAACATCTACAAGGTCGACGTCACGAGCGACGGCAATTCGAACCCCGACACACACAACGCGTGTCCGTGCCTCGGTGATTACCCGCACATCGGCGCGGACGCGAACAGCTTCTACGTGACGACGAATGCCTATCCGTGGAACGGGAACGGCTTCAACGGCGCACAGATCTATGCCTTCTCGAAGGCACAACTGGCCTCCGGCGCGGCGACTGTCACGCATGAGCACATCGACACGTTCGGCGCGGTCAACGCTCCGAGCGACGCAGGGTCGAAGCAGCCGGGGTTCACGCTGTGGCCGGCCCAGTCGCCGGGGACGGAATCCTTCGAGCTCAGCGCGGGCGGCACCGAGTACTTCCTGAGCTCGAATGCCGCCGACGAGGCGACGCGGCCGGTCGCGGGCACGGGCGGGCCGGGCTCGTCGAAGCAACTAGTCGTGTGGACGCTCTCGAACACGTCGTCCTTGAACACGTCGACACCGGCGCTCAACCTCAGCAACAAGGTGCTGGACGTGAACGAGTACGGTGTGCCGCCGAAAGCAGCTCAGAAGGGATCGGGCACTCCGCCGGACGAGTCGCTTCCGCAGGGGCATTGCCTCAACAACGAGACGACGGTCACCATCGCCGGAACGGGATGCTGGCGGCTGTTGGTCACTGCCTTCGCACACAACACGGCCGGTGCCGAAGTCGTCGCGAGGCTCGACTCGAACGACACTCGGATGCAGCAGGTGATGTATGCGAACGGCAAGGTCTGGGGTTCACTCGACACGGCCGTGACAGTCGGTGGTGAGAACCGCGCCGGGGTCGCGTACTACGTCGTCAATCCGTCCGCCGGCAAGCTGGTGCTCCAAGGCAACCTCGGAGTGGCTGACGCCTACCTGACATATCCGGCGATCGGGGTAACCGCGAGCGGTCGAGGCCTCATCGCGTTCACCTACACGGGTGACAATGCGTATCCAAGCCGCTTACGCACCGGTCGATGCCAATGTCGGAGCGGGCGATTGGTCCTTCGCCGGTCCAGGTGGAGAGGGAGCAGCGGCGCAGGACGGCTTCAGTGGCTACAAGCAGCAGAGGTGCACCGCGACAGCGTGCATGCCTATTCGCCCACGCTGGGGTGACTACGGCGCCGCCGCCGTGGACGGGAACTCGATCTGGATCGCCAGCGAGTACATCGCACATGCGTGCAACTACACGACGTGGGGTGGCCTTTTCTTCGTGGGCGGCACGGGTGACAACCTGCTCGGGACGTGCGCAGGCGCAAGTCACGGTCCCGGCACGCGAGCAGCGCTCGGCAACTGGTCCACCCGGATCAGCAAGCTCACGCCCTAGGCAAAACGCACCAAGCTGCGAGAGGGCCCGGCCGCAGGGCCGGCCCTCTCAGTCCATCTACCATGTGCGCGGATGAGAGCCGTGATAGTCGCGTCGGCGCTCGGTTTGCTCCTCGCCGCCGGAGCGAATGCGATAGTCCGTCCGAGCGGGCTCTACGGCACCGTGACCCGTGGGCCGATCACCCCGGCATGCGTGGCCGAGCAGCCGTGCGATGCGCCTGCGAAGAACGTGACGCTGCTCTTCTCGCGGGACCACCACATCGTCGGGCGGGTCGTCAGCGACGTCGCTGGGCGCTATCGGCTCCGTTTGCCGGCAGGGGTCTATACCGTTCGGCGCCCTCCCGGACCGTTGATCGATCGACGGCTCGACCCGAGTCGCGTGCGCGTGTATCGCGGCAGGTTCGCCAAGATCGACTTCTCCATCGACACGGGGATCCGCTAGAGGGCGACGGCGCCGCGACCGGTGTTTGCGGCATGGCGTTGCTCGTCGGCGCGGTACGACGAGCGCACCAACGGCCCTGCGAACACCGACCCGAACCCGAGTGCCTCCCCCTGCCCACGGAACCACCGGAACTCGTCCGGATGCACCCAGCGGTCGATCTTGGCGTGCTTCGCACTCGGCTGTAGGTACTGGCCGATCGTGACGACGTCGACATCGTGCGCTCGCAGGTCGCGCATCGTCTCGACCACCTCGTCGTTCGTCTCGCCGAGGCCGACGATGATCCCCGACTTCGTCAGGACCGGGTAGTCGGCGATCTTCTTGGCCCGCTGGAGCAGCCAGAGCGCCTTGTCGTAGCTCGCCTTGGCGCCGCGCATCCGTGCATGGAGGCGGCGGACGGTCTCGATGTTGTGATTGAAGACGTCGGGTCGCGCGCCGAGAACCGTGTGTAGCGCTTCCTCCTCGACGTCGAGGAAGTCGGGCGTCAGCACCTCCACCGATGCCTGCGGGACCTTGGCCTTGAGCGCGCGGATGGTCGCCGCGTAGTGCCCTGCGCCCCGGTCCGGCACGTCGTCGCGGTCGACCGACGTCACGACCACGTGCTTCAGCTGCATCTGAGCCGCCACGTTCGCGAGCCGCAGCGGCTCGAGCGGATCGGGCGGGCTCTCCGGCTTGCCGCTGTGCACGTAGCAGTAGCGGCAGGCCCGCGTGCACGTGTCGCCGAGGATCTGGAACGTCGCTGTCCCCCGTCCCCAGCACTCGCCGATGTTGGGACAGCGCGCCTCCTCGCAGATCGTGTGGAGGCTTGCGCCGTGGATGAGCTTCTTCACGTCGTAGTAGCGGGAGTCCCGGCTCGGCGCCCGGACCTTCATCCACTCCGGACGCCGGGGCCGCTCTGCGACCGGGAGCGAGCTCGCCATGCGAGCCAGTCTAGTTACCCCTCTCCCTCGAGCGTCCGCGCGGTAGAGTCGCGCGCTGCGGGGGAGAGAGACGACCGAAGGGGGAGAGGGTGAAACGACTCACCGTGTTACTGCTGTTGGCGGTCTGCGCCTGCTTCGCCGTTACCACGGCGTCGGGTGCGGCGACCGCTGCCGGCCCGAAAGGGAAGTTCAAGTTCGAGCCGACGATCAACGCGCCCTGGGCTCACGAAGGCGACGAAGGAGAGCTGGACGCGCCCGACCTGCACGCCGGGCTCTGCCGGTCGGCGCCGTTCAACCTACCTGGGACCTACAACGCGCTCGCGCCACCCGAGGTGGACGCGATTGTCGGCGATGCCGTGAACAACAGCGGCTTCTCGAATCTCGGCTGCACGACGCCGCAGAACGAGACCACGATCGCCGTCAATCCAACGAACCCGAACAACGTCATCGCGGGTACGAACGACTATAGGGTCTGCTGCGACTTCACGGCCCTGAACGACGCGACCGGATGGGCCTACTTCTCGTTCGACGGAGGACATACGTGGGGCAACGTTCAGGTGCCTGGCCTGACCGCGGAGACGGGGGCGACGGGACCGATGAAGAAGTTCGACACGGCCGGAGATCCGGCTATGGCGTTCAGCCCGGACGGCGTCGCGTACTACGCGAACATCGTCTTCAGCCGGGTCAGCCCTGTATCGGGCATCGTCGTCAGCACGTCACGCGACGGAGGCCGCACGTGGAGCGAGCCGAACCTCGTGACCTACACCAATGCGGCGAACTTCATCCACGACAAGGAGTGGATCGCCGCGGGGCCGAACGGAAGGGTGACCGTCACCTGGACGCGTTTCAACCTCGGCCCGCAGGCCTCCGGCTACCGCGAGTCGCCGATCGTCGCCGCGTACTCAAAGGACTTCGGCAAGACCTGGAACCGCCAAGGCTCTCCGGTGTCCGACGCCGCGCATCCGTTCGACCAGGGGTCGCAGGTGCAGTACGGACCCGACGGGGCGATCTACGTCGCCTACGAGGCTGGGTCGCCCACGACGAACTACGCGACCGACGCACTTGTGGTCGCTCGTTCGACCAACGACGGCCAGACCTTCGAGACGAAGGAGCTCGCCCGTGTGTTCGACGACCTCGACTGCTACCCGGTCTTTGCCGGGCGGCAGACGCTGTCGGACATGCACTTTCGCCTCAACAGCTATCCGTCGCTGAGCGTCGATCCGCTCACGGGCGCGCTGGCGCTCGTTTGGACCGACCAGCAGGGATCCGGAAGCTGCGGGACCGGCGGAACGTCGTTCTCGGGTACGACCTCTAATCAGGTCAAGCTCATCCGCGGGACGTGGGCGGGGATCGGCTCGGCTCCAGTCGAAAAGGTCACCACGACCGCGCCTGACAAGGTATTTCCGTCGGTCGCGGGCCGAGGTGGCAAGCTCGTGATCTCTTACTACACGCGCGACTATGCGTACGGAACGGGCGTCGCCGGTGACATCTGCCATTTCCAGACGAACGCCGGACCAGCGATGCCGCCAAAGATCGACCCCTCGCCTTCGGTGAACAACGTCTGCATGGACTACACGGCGAAGTCGTCGACCGCGGTCGGCAGCTTCTCGGCGGAGCTACGGCTCTCGAGCCAGAGCTCCAATCCGTACATCCAGTTCGCGGACGGCGGGTTCATCGGCGACTACACGCAGGTGGCACTCGGCACCAACGGTGTCGCGCATGCCTCCTGGACGGACTTCCGCGGGCGCCCGGGCGTCACCCCGGCGAACCAGGACGCCTACGTCGCCAACTTCACGCCGTAACACTTGATCCGAGGTGCGGGGCTGCTTACGCGGCCCCGCATGCTTCGGCTCTGTCAATCTACGGATGCGGTGGTTCCCGAAGCACCTCTCGAGCAGACCGAGAACGGCCTCGCTCCACAGGGCGACGGCTGGTTCGTGCTCAACGCACGTGAAGCGCGCTGGTTCGACCGCGGCGAACGCGGTTTGCTGTGTTACTTCGAGAGCGATGAGCACGGGTTCCCGCAGCTCGGGTTCAACCTGTTCGTCCTCGGGCCGGGCCACCCGATGTCCATGTACCACTGGGAGGCCGACCAGGAGGACTTCCTCGTGCTGCACGGCGCGGCGCTGCTGATCGCCGAGGGAGAGGAACGACCGCTTCGGCAGTGGGATTTCGTCCACTGCCCGGTGGGGATGAGCCATGTCATCGTCGGCGCCGGCGACGGCCCGTGCGTCGTCGTCGCGCTCGGCGCGCGCGAACATCAGGAAGGGCCCGACTGGGGCGGGTATCCCGTCGACGACACAGCCCGCCGGCACAACGCCGGTGTCGACGAAGAGACGAACGACCCGGAGCAGGCGTACGCTCGCTTTACGCCGCGGCAGCCGACGCGGTACCGCGACGGCTGGCTTCCCTGAGGTACTAGGACTTCGCCGCCAGCTGAGCGTGGACGGGCTGATTCCAGAGCCCGTGACCGTCGTCGGCCGGAAGAGGCTCGAGCTCCAGCTCGAAGACCTCGGAGAGCGCGGCGTGTGCCGCGGGTCGGGCCTCGGCGACGTCCACCGAGCGTCCCAGCTCGCGCGCGATCGTCGTGAAGGCGGCGTCCTCGAGCCCGCACGCCGTGATCCACTCCGTGAACGGCGCGGGATCGAGATCGACGTTCAAGGCGTAGCCGTGGGTCGTGATCCAGCGCGAGATGTGAACGCCGATCGACGCGATCTTCCGCGGCGGCCGTTGGAGCCAGACACCGGTGAGGCCCTCGATGCGGGTCGCTTCGATTCCGAACGGCGCAACGGTGCCGACCAATGCCTCCTCGAGGTCGCGGACGTACTTCTTGACGTCCTTGCCGTGCCGTCTCAGGTCCAGGATCGGGTAGCAGACGAGCTGCCCCGGTCCGTGGTACGTCGACTTGCCGCCACGGTCCGTCTCGACGACGTCGACCTCTGCATTCTCGGGAACGTGGAGCTCGCCGGCTTCCGTTCGCCGTCCGAGCGTCACGACCGGCGGGTGCTCGAGAAAGAGGACCGTGTCGGGGATCGCGCCCTGGGAGACGGCGCCGGCAAGTGAGCGCTGCAGGTCCCAGGCCTCCCGGTACGGGACGGGCCCGAGGTCGAGCACGTAGGCGCCGCGGCTCACGGCGTTCAGCCTAGTAGGCGGACTCGTCCCAGGTCTCGAGCTTCCTGCGGAGGTCGCGCAGGAAGCGTCCCGCGAGGGCGCCGTCGACGAGGCGATGGTCGTACGTGAGGGTGATGTTCATGATCGGCCGAATCGCGATCACGTCCTCGCCTCGGTCGTCCTGCACGACCCACGGTCGCTTGACGACCGCGTACGTGCCGAGGATCGCGGCCTGCGGCTGGCTGATCACCGGGGTGCCGTGGAAGGTTCCGTAGCCGCCCGGGTTCGTGATTGTGAACGTGCCGCCCTGCACCTCGTCGGGGAGCAGCTTCTTGTCGCGCGCGCGTTGGGCGATGTCCGTGACCGCCCTCGCGATCCCGAGCAGGTTCAGCGTCTCTGCGTTCTTCACGACCGGGACGATCAGTCCCTTGCCGTCCTGCAGCTCGACTGCGAACCCAAGGTTGACGTAGCTGCGTGTGACGATCTGCTCGCCGCGGATCTCGCCGTTGATCCACGGGTACTCGCGGAGCGTCTCGGTCGCGGCGCGGGCGACGAAGACGAGGTAGGTGGGATTGACGCCGTAGCTCTGCTCGAAGTCCTTCTTCAGCTTCGCGCGAATCGCGCTGACCTTCGACATGTCGACCTCGATCGCGCTCGTCACATGCGCGGACGTGTCGAGTGACCGACGCATGTGCTCGGCGATGCCCTTGCGCATCGCGCTCATCGGTTCGAAGCTCTCGCCGGGCTGCGACGGCTGAACCGCTGCAGGAGCCGGGGCGGCGGCCGGGGCTGCCGGAGGAGGCGTCGGCGGAGCGGCCGGCGGAGCAGGGACAGCTGCTGCCGGTGCCGGTGCCGGTGCCGGTGGCGGTGCCGGTGCCGGTGTAGGAGGAGGCGGTGCGGCTGCCGCTGGGGCGGGCGCCGGTGCTGCGGGTGCGGCCTGCTCTTCGGCTCCGGACTCGATGAAGTTGAGGATGTCCTTCTTCGTCACGCGCCCGCCGCGGCCGGTCCCCTGTACCTGAGCCGGATCGACGCCGTGTTCCGACGCGATCTTGGCGACCACCGGTGAGACGAACGTCTTGCCGTTGCCGCCGGCAACCTCGGCTGCTTCGGACCCGTCGGCCGCCTGCGCCGGCGCCTCGTCGCTCGATGGCGCCACGTCGCCCACGCCTTCGCTTGCGGCCGCCATCGACGCGTCCGCCGCGGCTTGCGTCGCGGGCTCGGGCGGCGCCTGCTCTTGCGCTGCTGCGCCGTCTCCGGAGCGGTCGCCGCCGATCACGGCCAGCTTCGTTCCCACCTCGACGGTCTGGCCCTCCTGGACGAGGATCTCCGTCAGGATCCCGCTCCCCGGGCTCGGAACTTCCGTATCGACCTTGTCAGTGGAGATCTCGAGCAACGGCTCGTCCGCCTCGACTTGATCGCCCTGCGCTTTGAGCCACTTCGTGATCGTGCCCTCGGACACGGACACGCCCATCTGTGGCATGACGACGTCGATTGTCTCGGTGGTGGCCATGGCTTCTCGTTAGTACTCCGCAAGCTCTCGTAGGCCTGCGACGACATCGTCGACCTGCGGAATGAACGCCTTCTCGAGCGGGGGCGAGAACGGCACGGGGGTGTCGGGCGCCGCAATCCGCTTCACGGGCCCGTCCAGATCCTCGAATGCCTCCTCTGCGATCGTGGCGGCGATCTCGGCGCCGAAGCCGCCGGTCCGCGTGTCCTCGTGCAGGACGAGGACCTTCGAGGTCTTCCGCGCCGATTCGAGCACCGCCGCCTTGTCCCAGGGCATCACGCTGCGGAGATCGAGGATCTCGACGGACACGCCGTCGTCCTCGAGCTTCTGCGCCGCCTCCTCGGCGGTGTAGACCATCGCGCCCCACGTGATCACCGAGATGTCGTCGCCTTCGCGATGCACGCGCGCCCTCCCGATCGGCACCGTGTAGCGCTCCTCGGGGACCTCGCCCTTGATGCGGCGGTAGAGATGCTTGTGCTCGAAGTAGAGGACCGGGCTCGGGTCTTGGATGGCGCTGATCAGCAAGCCCTTGGCGTCTTCCGGCGTCGCCGGGCAGACGCACTTCAGTCCCGCGATGTGTGCGAAGGACGACTCCGGATTCTGGGAATGGAACGGGCCGCCCGAGAAACCGCCGCCGGAAGGAAGCCGGACGGTGATCGGCACGGGTGTGCCGGCGCGAAAACGCTGCTTCGACGCAACGGTCACGAGGTGATCCCACGCGCACGAGATGAAGTCCGCGAACTGCATCTCCGCCACCGGCCGCATGCCCATGATCGCCGCTCCGGTGCACGCTCCGACGATCGCCGTCTCGGCGAGCGGGGCGTCCATCACGCGCCAGTGTCCGAACTCCTCCTGGAAGCCGAGCGTGACCTTGAAGGCGCCGCCGTAGACGCCGACGTCTTCGCCGATCACGAAGACGCGCTTGTCGCGGCGCATCTCCGTGCGGAGGCCGTCCGAGATGGCTTGGAGATAGGTGAGCTCGGCCACTACTTGTGGTGGGGAGTGTCGAGATCCTCGGGCGTCGCGTACACGCCGTCGGTCAGCGTCGAGGGGTCGGGAAGCGGAGACTCCTCCGCGCGCCTGAGCGCCTCGTTGAGGGTCCTCTTGACCTCCGCCGAGATCTCGTCCTCTTCCTCGTCCGTCATCTCCGCGTTCTCGCGCAGCCACGTGCGGAAGCGCTCCAGCGGATCGTTCTCGGCCCACCGTTCGAGCATCTCCTTCGGCACGTAGAAGGCGTCGTCGTGGACGGCATGGCCCTCCATGCGAAGCGTCACGGATTCGATCAGCGTCGGCCCGTCTCCCGCGCGCGCTTTCTCGATCGCGCGCTTCGCTTCGCGGTAGACGGCAAGGACGTCGGTGCCGTCGACGACGACTCCTTCGAAGCCGTATGCCTCGGCGCGATCGGCGACGTGCTCCGTCGCGTATTCGAGGTGCGTGGGCGTCGAGTAGGCCCACTGGTTGTTGTCGCAGATGAAGACGACAGGGAGGCGGCGGACACCTGCGAGCGTCATCGCCTCGTGACAGTCGCCCCGCGCTGAGGCGCCTTCGCCGAACCACCCGACGGCGACGCGCTTCTCCTCCCTGATCCGGAAGGCGAGCGCGCAGCCGACGGCGACGGGAAGCATCGCCGGGAGGTGGCTGACCATCGCGATCAGGCCGAGCTTCGAGTCGGCCATGTGGACGTTCCCGTCCTTGCCCTTCGTGGGCCCGTCGGCGCGGCCCATGTACTGCGCGAAGATCCGCCACGGCTCCACCCCGCGGACGATGTGGACGCCCATGTCGCGGTGGAGCGGCGTGCCGACGTCGTCCTGGTGCATCGCGGTCGCGACGCCCACGGCTGCCGCTTCGTTGCCGCGGCCCGTGTAGAAGGAGCCGGGGATCTTGCCCTGTCGGTAGAGGATGTGTCCGCGCTCCTCGATCCCGCGCGTCATCACCATGTTTCGGTAGACGCCGAGCAGGTCCTCACGGTCGAGGCCGGCCTCCCGCGTCTCCTTCAGCGAGCCGACGGGCTCGGCTTCACGGGCGATCGCCATGTCGCCGAACTCTAACCGCTGGCCTCGACACCACCGACTCTGGAGGCGGTGCGACGGGCTACAGTCAGCCCGTGGGCAAGGCTTCGGAGTGGCTCCGCGAGGAGCGCCGGAAGGTCCTCGGAGACTGGGTCGCCTTCTGTCTCGTTTGCGGCGCCGCTCAGCGCTGGTTCGAGCAATTCGAGTCGGAGGTGCCGACACAGTGCGCACAGTGCGGCGGTGTGATGCTGCGACGCTGTCCGTCGTGCTCCGCGCCGTTCAGCTCGATGTTCGCGGTGAACTGCGAGTCGTGCGGCGAGCCGCTCCGCGACCCGGAGCTCTTGGGCACGAAGATTCGGCGCCGCTAGGTTCGCGCTCTCGAAACCGTCTCGATGCGACACCCCCGGGGTGTAATGCGCCCCGTTTTCAAGGCCGTGACAGGCACCCGGACATGTCTCCTCGAAAGCGCCGCCGCTGCAGCATGAAACCGCCGTTCGTCACACTCTCGACACACTTCCGTATGAGTTACGTAACGGTGCCTGGCACCGGGGGTGTACGAAACCACCACGTCGCGTGGGAACGTGTTACCGCGCAGCTGGCTAGCGAATCTGCGAGAAGCGGATGACCGTGACGGTGGCGTCCGGCGTCACGTCGCGGTTGTAGAGCTGGCTGAGGAACGAGGCCATGTCCTCGGTGCGCCGGATCTCTGGATTGTCGTGCTCGATCTCCCGTGGCGACAGGTCCGAGAGGGCCTTCACCTCGACCTTGTCGATGACCGCCGCGAACACCCGCTCACGCGGACTGAAGCGTGCGCCCGCCAGGACCTGGACGATCATTCCCTTCCGGTACTTCCCGGACTTGTCGCCGAGGCGGATGGTCGCGGTCTTGCGGCCGCTCCGGAGCTGTTCCGCCACGATCGGCGAGTAGAAGTTGAGGGCGTACATCGCGTCCGTCACCTCGGCGGCCGCGTCCTGCGATGGATGAGGAGGCTCGTGACGATGCCCAGCACCCACCCTACGATGGCGCTGATGATGACGAGCCAGATCAGGCGCGTGCGCGTGCTGTCGACCACGTAGTCGAGCTTCACCTCGCGCGTATTCCTGGCGATGAGCAGGATCAGGAAGACGATCGCGGCGATGCCGATGATGAGGGTCAGGTAGAGACGGCCTCGGTGCCCGTAGCGGCGGCCGCGCTGGAAACGCGTCTCCGCGACCGACCCAGGCCGTTCGGCTTCGTGCTCGCGCTCGGCGGGCTCGCTCACCGGCGGCAGACTAACGCTCACACCGCTCCAACGCCTTCGCCGCCATCTCGCGCTCGCCCTTGTAGGCAAGCAGCTGCGGAGCCTCCTCGAGCGGCAGCCAACGGACTTCGGCGACCTCGTGAGCGTGCTCCGGCGGGACGTCGCCGAGCCGACCCGCGCGGTAGCGGAAGAGGAAGAAGCTGACGACCTTGAAGACGCGCTCGCCCGCCCAGGTGTAGACGTAGCGCACGTCGCCGAGCTTCTCCACAGGCGTTGCCTCGACGCCGGTCTCCTCCGCGACTTCCCTGAGGGCGGTCAGCTCTGCACGCTCGCCGGGACCGATGAGACCCTTCGGGAGCGCCCAGGTCCCGGCCGGCTTCCCGCCGGGGCGGATCGCCGCCATGACCCAGCGACCCCGTAGGCGCCGCACGACCACCCCGCCCGCCGAAAACTCGCGCCGCACTCAGACGCTTGTACAGGAAGCCGCGGCGTCCATCAACGGATCGATACGGGCGTGCCGAGCGGCATCAAACGCGCGAAACGCAGGATCGCGTCATTGCGGAGCCGGATGCAACCGTGCGAAACGCGGCCGGGAAGCAGCTGCGGAGCGTCGGTTCCGTGAATTCCGACCACGCCGCCATTCGGCCAATCCGTGAGCCATGGTTGGCGCGCGTTCGTCCCGAAGGCGACCGGGCCGTACATCGGGTCGAGGAAGTGCGTGAGGCGCACCCTGACGTAGAACTCGCCGCGAGGCGTCGGCCAACGCGGCTCTCCGAGCCCGACGCTCGTTCGGAACAAGACGCGGCCGTTGCGATGCAAGACAGCGGTCAGTCGGGCGCGGTCGATGACGAGGTGGGTACGAACGATGTGAAAGTCGCCGAGGGCACTCCGCGGCACCCACCCGGTAAGGCCGTTCGGGAGCGCGGAGATAGGCACCCGGATCCACAGTCGCTGCGCTGCGTCACGGCGCGTGGCGTATGAGAGGACGAGATTGGTGTGTCCTTCCGGCGTCACTGCGCGAATTACCCCAACTGCCCGAGCACGGGCGCTCGGGTGCTCGCGTACGGTGACGCGCCGCAGGACGTACGCCCACCGGGAGGGATGGCTCATGTTGCTCACCCGCGTCCATCCATCTGCATCTCCGAACGGCGACGAGGCGGTGCTAGTAGGAATTGCAATGAGAGTGAGGAAGCCTGCGAGAGCGGCGACCACGGGTCGAGCTCGCCTCCAGGGTGCCGTCACTGGCTAACCAGTGAACGAAGGGCTGACTGCGCCGCTCACGCCGGTGACATGTATCACCGCAGAGTCGACGTTGTTACCTCGCGTCGGATCGCGGCGCGAGTGAGTCGACGCCGCGACGTTTCTGATCGTGCCGCCACCTCTCGCCCGCGCAGCGACGGTCACCGTTACGCCGGCACCAGGTGGCAGCGCGACGATCCGGCAGGAAACACGCTGGCCCGAGGTCGTGCAACTCCCACGCGTCGACGACGCGGACAGAGGCTCGAGCCTCGGGTCGACGACATCGGTGATCCTGACCCGTAGGGCGATGTTCGGACCGCGGTTGATGACGTGGATCGTGTACGTCACCCGGCGTCCCGCTGACACCTGCGTTGGCGCGACGGACTTGGTGAGCACGAGATCGGCCGACGGTGCGGGCGTCGCGATGATGCAGTTGCGCGGATAGCTCGCGCTCGCGGTAGCAGTTCGCACCTCACCTCCGACGGTCCTTACGGTCCAGGTCAGCCGTCGACTCAGCGGGATGCTTCGGACGGCGAAGGCGAAGCGCACGATACCGGGCCGGAAGACCGTGGGTTGCCCGCGGTTAATCGGCGCCGGCACGAGGAAGTTTCGGCGTCCGACCGGAATGCTCACATCGCGGCCGCTGGCGTTCGCGTAGCCGAAGATCGCGTCGTACGTGGGGGCGCCGAGCCTGAGAACGCAGGTGGCGAAGAGGCCCGACTGCGGTGGCTTCGGTGGTGGTGGCGGCGGTGGTAACGGTGTATCGGCGCACTTGTTCGGCAAGAACGGACTCGCCACCGCTACTCGGCTGCCGACGAAGTCGATTCTCCAGACGAGCAAGGTGCCGTTTTGGATGCCGTTCACCCTCACGGCATCTCGGACCGTTCCCGGGTCGAAGGTCGTCGGCTGCCCGCGGTTGCCGGGAGCCGGAACAAAAGTGTTAGCAAGCCCGACGGGTATCACCTGTTGCGCTGCGTTGTCGTTCGTGTACCCGAAGACGGCGTCGTACGTACCGGCGTGATTGGTGACGCACGTGACGAAGAGGCCGATCGGAACGAGCTCCGGCAACGGCGGCGTTGGGGTTGTGGTGGTTGTTGGGGTTGTGGTGGTCGGGGTTGTGGTGGTCGGGGTGGTGGTGGTCGGGGTTGTGGTGGTCGGGGTGGTGGTTGTTGGGGTTGTGGTGGTCGGGGTTGTGGTGCTTGTCGTGGGTGTCGTCGTGGTCGTTGTCGTCGTCGGCTCGCAGCCGTTCTCCCAGATCGCTACTCCTTCCGGCCAGTTCTTGCCGGGGTATTCCTGTGTGACGCCGTCGTCGACGTACTCGAACGGAGGGATGATGTCCTCCGGGTGGGTGTCGTGGCCGTCTTTTCCAAAGATCTGTTTGGTGGGAACGTCGAGTTGCACGTAGGGGTTCGTTTCGCTCGAAGCCGCGTGGCAGATCGTCACCTGCTTGTCAGCCGGCACGAGCGGGATCCCCGGGTCCTGTGTTCCCTGAGTCATCCCGGCGGCGGCCCACCCGGCGAAGGCGAGGGCGACGACCCCTAGAGCAAAGGCCACGCTGCGCTTCGAGACCGCGAACAAAGCAGGGGATACTTCGACAACGGCGGAGGTGATCCCCCCGTTCCCAGCGGGTGATTCCCGCTTGCAAAGCCCAAACAATCTCGGCTAGACTGCCCTGGCACTCAGACCAGGAGAGTGCCAGGTACTGTCACAAAGTCGTCTGGACAGGAGGAATTGCATGAACCTGCAGCCGCTTGGTGACCGCCTGATCGTGGAGGTCCTCGACGAGGAGGAACAGACGGTCAGCGGCATCGTGCTGCCCGACACGGCCAAGGAGAAGCCGCAGCGCGGCAAGGTCCTCGCCGTGGGTCCCGGTGGACGGGACGAGGACGGGGAGTACATCAAGATGGATCTCGAGGAAGGCGACGAGATCATCTTCAGCAAGTACGGCGGGACCGAGATCAAGCTCGGCACCGACGAAGTCCTGATTCTGCGTGAGTCGGACGTGCTCGCCAAGGTTGTTGGCGATCGCGAGCTGGCCGGCGCGAAGAGCTAACGGAGGTAAGGCACAAACATGGCTCACAAGGAACTCAAGTTCAACGAGGATGCGCGCCGCTCGCTCGAGCGGGGCGTGAACATCCTCGCGGACGCGGTCAAGGTCACCCTTGGCCCGAAGGGGCGCTACGTCGTGCTCGACAAGAAGTTCGGCGCTCCGACCATTACGAACGACGGCGTCACGATCGCTCGCGAGATCGAGGTCGAGGACGTCTTCGAGAACCAGGGCGCCCAGCTCGTCCGTGAGGTCGCCACGTCGACGAACGACGTCGCCGGCGACGGCACGACGACCGCGACCGTCCTGGCGCAGGCGATCGTGCGCGACGGTCTCAGGAACGTCGCCGCGGGGGCGAACCCGATGGCGATCAAGCGCGGGATCGAGCGCTCGGTCGATCAGGTGGTCGAGAACCTGAAGTCCCAGTCCAAGGAGATCTCCGGCAAGGAGGACATCGCCCGTGTGGCGACCGTCTCCTCGCGCGACCGCGAGATCGGCGACGTGCTGTCCGAGGCGATCGAGAAGGTCGGCAAGGACGGCGTCGTGAACGTCGAGGAGGGCCAGACCTTCGGCCTCGAGCTCGAGTTCACCGAGGGCATGCAGTTCGACAAGGGCTACCTGTCGCCGTACATGATCACCGACCCCGAGCGGATGGAGGCGGTCCTCGAGGATCC
>JBKPDB010000032.1:0-27185 GCA_046727655.1 Actinomycetota bacterium | reverse complement strand
TTGTGCTGCTGGCCACGGCTCCGGGCGCCGCGGCCGACCGCTTTTACCACTCACAGCACCTCGACCTGCAGCCGGTCGGCGCGTCGCCGCTTGACTCAGGGTTCGTCGAGAACATCCACGCGAACGGGCCGAACGTCTACGGCCACGAGATCTATGTCCTCGAGGGAGCGGCGCCCAACACTACGTATCAGGTGACCCTTCTCCTGTATCCGTTCGACCCGAGTTGCTCCACGGCTCCAGTGGCGGTTCCGACTGCGCAGCTGACGACGAACGGGGTCGGTAACGGACAGGCTGATTTCGTGTTCGGACCCAGCGACGTTCCTCCCGAGATCAGAAACGCGACGCACGGGATCCGCTGGACGATTACCGGCCTCAGTAGCTCGTACGAAACGGCATGTTCGGCGGTGACGCTGGACTAGCCGGGGCGTTGCTTGCGCACGAACGTCTGCGAGCGGGCCGGGGTGGCGGAGCTTTGCGGGGTTGATCACGCACCGGACGGTCTGGACGGCGAATCGATCCGCGCCCTCTGTACGTTCCCCTTGTGATGGCAGAGCACTCGGTTCTCATCTGGAGCGACTACATCTGACCTTTCTGCCGGCTCGGCCAGGTGACAGCCGAGCAGGCGCGGCGCGAGTTCGACGCCGACGTCGTCTGGCTCCCGTTCGACTTGCACCCGGAGTACCCGCCGGAAGGGATTCCACTGGCCGAGCTGCACCGCCGCTACGCCATCGGCGTCGGTGAGGATGACCCGCTGCGCGAACGGTTCGCCGCCACAGGGCTCGAGTACAACCGACCGGAGATCGTCCCGAACACGCGGCTCGCACTGCGGATGTCGGAGCTCGCACGCGAGCGTGGCCTGCACGAGCCGTTCCACGACCGGCTGATGGATGCGTACTGGTCGGAGGCGACGAACATCGGCGACCCCAACGAGCTGCGCCTGCTCGCAGCCGAGGTCGGTCTCGACTCCGACGACGTCGAGCGGGTCGTCGCTGATCCGTCGGCGTACCTGAACGTCATCCACGGCTGGACGCGGGAGGCGCAGTCGATCGGGATCAACGCGATCCCTGCCTTCCTACTCGACCGCCGGCTGATCGTGCTAGGCGCGCAGCCGCCTGAGGTCTTCCGTGGTGCGTTCGCGCAGCTCCCAGCATGAAACCCTGAGCGCGCCGGCCAGGTAGCCGCACACACGCGCTGCCGGGCGTTTCGATGACCGCTTCTGTTGGTAGGCCGGGACTGGGATCTTCGCGGCGTATGCGGTTTTGCTCGTCCCCGCCCTGATTGTGTTCGGAGGCTGTGGGATCGCGTTGGACGGCGCCTCGTGACCCTGCTCGGGCTCGCGTCCGCGATCGGCGCGCTCGCGCTCTTCGCCGCTGCGCAGACGACGCTCTGGCCGTCCGGTGCTCGCGTGCTCCAGGGACTGGCCGTCGGGATGATCAGCGGCGCGGCGACCGCCGCGCTCGTGGAGCTCGACCCCGACGACGACCGACGAGCAGATGAACATGCTGCGTGCGCGACCCAGACCTACTTCGACTTCCCGGCGCTCGACCGGAGCCGCGCCGGACGAGAGATTGTTCGGCTGACGCCGGTCGCCGCTCGCCTATCCTGCGTTCGTGCGGGGTCTAGTGGTCCACGCGCGCGGGCTCGTCAAGACGTACGGGCGCGCCACGGCAGTCGTCCGCATCCTCGACGGCGCCGACCTCGACATCGCCGCCGGCGAGCTCGTCGCAGTCGTCGGCCGGTCGGGATCGGGCAAGTCGACGCTCCTGCACCTCCTCGGCGGGCTCGATGTCGCCGATGCTGGGCTGATCGAGGTCGCCGGGACGCGCGTCGACGGTGCTGCGGATCGAGTGCTCGTTGGGCTGCGCCGGCACACGGTCGGGTTTGTCTTCCAGTCGTTCCACTTGCTGCCGGAGCTGACGGGGCTCGAGAACGTACTCCTGCCGACGCGACTGGCGCGCGATCGGAACGGTGCCGTGGAACGCGCATCACGGCTCGTCCATGAGCTGGGTCTGTCTGAGCCGTCGCGCCGGTTGCCGGAGACCCTCTCCGGCGGCGAGCAGCAGCGGCTTGCGATCGCCCGGGCGCTCGCGAACGATCCGGCCCTCGTTCTCGCCGACGAGCCCACTGGGAACCTCGACGAGGAAGCCGGCGCCGCTGTGCTCGTACTGTTACGTCAGGTGGCCGATCAGGGGCGAGGGGTCGTCCTGGTCACCCACGACTCGGGCGCGGCGAGCTTGGCCGACCGCGTCCTTCATCTGGAGCGCGGGCGGCTCGTCGGGTGAACGTTGCGCTCTCGTACGCCGCCGCGCGCTTTCGCTCGCGCCACCGGCGCGTCCTCATGGCAGCGGCCGGCATCGCAGCAGCTTCGGCGATGGTCGGCGCGGCCGTCACCGTCTGGTGGTCGTTCTCGACCGGGTTCGACCGCGCCGCCGCGCGCGCCGACCTTCCTGATGCGATCGCCTCTTTCGATCCGCTCCCGCGCAGTGCGATCGCCTCGCGCGCCGAGGCGATGCCGAACCTGCGTGCGGTCGGGTACCGCCTCGTCGCCTCGGGGCGCCACCTCTGGTTCGGGTCGCACGGAAGCGACCACACGACTGTCATCGGTGTGGAAGGCCGGCCGCGCGGTTACGGGCTCGTCAGCGGCCACGATTTCAGCGCGGGCGACGACGTAGTCGTCGAGGCGGGGCTCGCGCGGACGTGGCATCTGCATGTCGGCGACGAGCTCGAGCTCGACGGGCAGCCGTTACACGTGACGGGCGTTGCCGTCGCGCCCGACACCGTCGCATTTCCGCTCGCGAAAGGTCCCCGCCTGTGGCTCCCGTACCAAACCGTCCGCGCTCTCGACGGCGCTCCACCGGACGTGGTCAACCAGGCCCTGATCTGGGTGAGGGATCCGCGCAAGCTCGACGTCACCCTCTCGCAGGCGCGCATGGCCAGCTACGGCGTCACCGGCTTGCAGTTCGTCACTCGCCGCGGCGTTCGTGCACTGATCGGCCAAGCGGGCGGGATCGTGATCGCCCTGCTCGGCGCGTTCTCGCTCGTCGCGCTGGCGACGGCCGGCGCAATGCTCGGCGCCGCGGCAGCTGCCGACGTGCAGCGGCGGCTTCCATCGATCGGGCTTCTGCGTGCGGTCGGGGCATCCAAACGGGGCATCGCGCTGACCTTCGCAGTCGAGGGAGCACTGATCGCGGCGCCTGCCGCGACCGTCGGGATCTTCGTCGGCTGGCTCGTCGCTGGGGGCCCGACGGAACGCCTTCTCTCGTCACTGAACGAGCTGCCGCCGGGGTCGAGCCTGCTCGGACTGCTGACGGCGGCGCTCGCCGCAATCGTTCTGATCGTCGCCGCAGCCAGCGCATTGCCCGCTTGGCGAGCGTGCAGGCACTCGCCCGTCGAGGCGCTTCGCGGTGCCGATGTCGTCGTCGTCAAGCGGACGGCCCGGGTCTCCCCGGGCCCTGCCGGGCTCGGGCTCCGGCTCGCACTCGCGCGCCCGCTGCGAACGGGAGCCGTCGCGGTCGTGCTCGCACTCTCCGCGTCGGTCGTGCTGCTGATTCTCGCGATCGCATCGCTGCTTGCCCGCTTGCATGCCACGCCCGCCGCCGTCGGCAAGCGGTACGAGCTTGCGGTTTCGGCCCCAGCGTCGGCCGCGAGGCGGATCGCGCGGCTGCCTGGAGTTGCGGGCGCGACGCCGCGGTGGTCGGTCGATGCCGCCGACTCGTTCGATCTAGGGGAGCCGTTCACGCTCGTCGCCTACGGCGCCTACCACACCCTCTGGGAAGCGCCCCCGCTTGCCGAGGGACGTCGTATCCGAGGTCCTCGTGAGGTCGAGGTTGGCCTAGGCCTCGCCCAGGCGCTCGACCTGCATCCGGGCGCGATGCTCGCCGCGCAACTCGCCGGTGGTGCCGAGGTGCGGTTTCGCGTCGTCGGGATCGACCGCGTCCTGCAGGAACAGGGGCTCGTCGCGTACGTGCAGCCGGAACGGCTGTTGCGCACGATTCCCTGGTCCGACGCATCGGTTGCGGTCAAGCTGAAACCGGGCGCCACCGGATCGGCGGTCGAAGCGGCGCTCTCCGGCGCCGGCTACTACGCAACCTCGTCCGGCGGGGTCTCCGGCGAGGCCGTGCAGGGCTGGGCGGGTCGGAACGGAGGGTTCGTGTCGATCCTCGTCGCGCTGCTCCGCGCGATCGCGCTGCTCGACGGGGCAGTCTGTGTCTACGTCCTCGTCCAAATGCTTGCGCTCACGGCGCAGGAGCGGAGGCAAGCGCTCGGCGTCGTCCGCGCGGTCGGCGCGAGCCGAGGCCAGCTCGCGCTCATCTTCGCGGCCTCTGCGCTTGCGGTTACCGCCCTTGCCGCGCCGGCCAGCGTCGTGCTCGAGCGGCACGTGATCGCGCCGCTCGTGACGCGGCTCACGGCGTCGTACGTGTCTCTGCCGGTCATCGCCGGCGGCGCGCCGATCACTATCGTCGTCTCTGCGATGCTCTTGGCGGCGGTGGCCGCAGCGTTCATGGTGGCGAGGTCGGCGTCGCGCGAGGCGGTCGTCACGGCGCTACGGGAGGAATGAGGATCCGCGCTTTGCGGTCGCTGCGTGAGCCCGCGTCTCGTGCGGGGCGACCGCCCTGGTAGTCGATGTACGCGAGCTCGTGCGAGCTGCGTGCGAGCGACGTCGGTTCGGGCCCGACCATCCACGTCTCGAGAACGACGCCGCCGGTGCTGGTCGCACTCAACCGGAACATCCGCGCTTGTTGCGGCCAATCCGCGAGCGATGAGGTCGTCACGAGGATGAGACGGCCGCGTCGCTCGATCGAGTTCCGATGCGTGTCTCCGGCAACCGCAACGACGGCGCGTGGATGCTCGCCGAGCAGATGCAGCGCGGTCGCACCGCCCTGACACGAGCTGAGCGGTGTGTGCGAAAAGACGACGATCCAGTTGGAGCCTGCGCCTTGCAGTTCGCGCCGAAGCCAGGCGATCTGATCCCGACGGACGATCCCGTTTGCCCCGCTGTCGCGCCTGATCGTGTCGAGGACGACTCCGCGCACGTGGGGCCCGAGCGCGAACGAGTAGTCGAGCAGCGGCCCGTGGCCGCCGTGGCCGCTGGCCCGCCTGAGCCTCGCAAGCACCTCGGCCGCGGGCAGCTCGCGGCGGCCTTTGTCGGGCGCGATCGAGCGACTTCGCCCAGGCAGCCCTCCGCCGAGCACTGCGTCGACCGCCGCGCGCGTCAGGCGCCGGTGCCCGACCAACTCGAGCGCGCTCCGGTCGAGGGAAACGAGCTTTCGGCCGCCGATGGCGACGCGCTCCGTGAGTGGCGTCGGCGCGAGGTTCCCCTGCACGAGCAGGTCGTGGTTCCCGACGACGGGAAACCACGGGGCATCGAGGCCCGGGGATCGGAACGGCTGCTCGGCGCGCGCGAGCAGGCCAGAATGGCGCGGCGGATCGGCGGCCGGGCGGTAGTAGAAGGGGTCCGGATTGGACGATTCCTGAACCCCCTGGTATCCCGACGCGCCTGAGTTCGGATCGACGCGCCCCCCGTCCAGGATCGCGACCGCTTCCGCAAGCTCGTTCGCCTGCGCGTTGTCGATCAGATCCCCGGTCTCGACGACGGCACCCGGATGCCGACGGTTGAGAGTCTCGACGATCGCGGTGAGGAGCTGTCCCGACAAGGCCTCCTGAGGTCGGAAAGCCGACGTGAACGGCGGCCCGAGCCGGTCGAGCATCTCGAGCCGTGCCGGCGATTCTTCGTCGACGACGTGTGCGTCCGTGATCTGTGCCCAGGTCGCGAGGACCAGCTCGGTGTGCGGTGCGCTGCGCTCGCGGTTGCCCGCGCATGCGGTCGCGAGAAGCGCCGTCGTGAGGGCGAGCGCGAGGGCGGCGAGGCGGACCCTCATCGCGCCAAGGTAGCCGCACCGACGCTAGCGGTCAGCGGCTGGGTCCGTCACCCCGGATCCCGGCCGCAGACGACGGCCCTCGCACTCACGGCCGGCGGGTTGAAATCCGGCTTGCGGCTAGATACGTTCGCCCGAACCGAACGATCCTGCGGAGTGTTCGACGACACCATACGCTGCGTCACCGAGCACGGATGACAGGCTCGTCGCGCTCGTCGGACAGCGCGTCCGGCGGCTACGCGCCGAGGCTGGGATGAGCCTGCGCGAACAAGCGCGTTTGCTGGGCATGTCTCCGTCCTCCCTCTCCGAGCTGGAAAACGCGCGCAGCGGGATCTCGCTCAGGCGGCTTCAGCGGGTTGCCGATCACTTCGGCCTGCACATCACCGACCTGCTGGCCGACGAGTACAGCCCTGACGGCGTCGAACGCAGCGCCCAGTGCGAGGTGATCCGTTCGGTTGCTGCAGCCCCGGGTGTCACCCGCGGCCAGGGCGTGCACTATCAGCTGCTCGGCGCGAGCCATGGTCATGCATTACAGGCCGCCGTCGTCTCCTTCGAGCCCGGTGGGGGCTACGCGGACGACAAGATCGCGCACCCGGGTGAGGAGTTCTGCTACGTCGTCTACGGCTCTGTCGAGCTACTCCTCGGAGACGACGTCCACACGCTCGGGCAGGGGGATGCTGCGCGCTTTCGGGCTGAGATTCCACACGCGCTGAGGAACTCATCGTCGGACGGCATGGCCGTCGTCATCGGAGCTGCGACGCCGCCGTGGTAACGAACTACGAACCCGCTCTGCGCCCGCGCGTCGGGCAGACAAAGGAGGCACCGCGATGACCCACGAGTCGGAATTCGACGATCTGACCAGGGCGGAGATGAGCCGGCGGGAGCTGCTCCGGCGGCTTGGGCTCGGCGGCGCGGCCTTGGCGTTCCCCGGAGTTCTGGCGGCTTGCGGAGGCGGGGGCAAGAAGTCGGCTGCGACCACCACAACCGCCGGCACGCGCGGCGGCGTCTTCAAGATGGCGCGAAACGAGGAACCGCTCTCATTCGATCCGCTTGTCCCGAGCGATAACGGCTCGATCTGGGTTCTTTACAACATGTTCGACCAGCTCACGACCGTGAATTCGGCTTCGACCGACGTCGTCCCGTCGCTCGCCGCGTCGTGGGACATCTCGCCCGATAACACGATCTACACGTTCGAGCTGCGAAAAGGGGTGCACTTCTCCAACGGAACGCCTATGACGGCGGACGACGTGGTCTTCTCGATCCAGCGTGCCGCCGATCCGAAGAAGAGTGGCTACTCGTTCCTGTTCGGGCCCGTCACCCGCGTCAAGAAGCTCGATGCGAACCACGTGCAGATCACGCTGAGGAATCCGTTCGCGCCGCTCTTGCAGAACCTGAATGTCTTCCCTGCCTCGATCGTTCCGGCGAAGGTCGTGCAAGCAGACGAGAAGGGCTTCGCGCAGAAGCCGATCGGTACCGGCCCCTTTGCCCTCAAGGTGTTCCGCAAGGGCCAACTAACCCATCTCGTGCGCAACCAGAACTACTGGAAAGAAGGAAGGCCATACGTCGAGGAGGTGCAGATCCCCTACGTCACCGATGACAACACGCGCATCCTCAAGCTGCAGGCGGGTGAGATCGACGCTGCCGTCAACATCCCGTACGCGCAGATCGAGCAGCTCGACAAGCGCGGCGATGTCGACGTCAAGATCGAGCAGCTTTTCCGCTTCGACGGCATCTGGCTGAACAACGCGAAGGAGCCTCTCGACGACGTTCGCGTTCGGCAAGCGCTCAACTACGCGACGGACAAGGAGTCGATCATCAAGAGCGTGCTCTTCGGCCACGCCGAGGCCGCGAATCACATGATGCCGAAGATGAAGTACTGGCGAAAGGACGTGAAGGCCTACCCGTACGACATCGCCAAAGCCAAGCAGCTGATGAAGCAATCGAAGGCACCCGGCGGCTTCAGCGTTCCGCTCGTCGTTCCGACCGGCGACTCGATCATCTCGCAGGTCGCGCAGATCGTGAAGCAGTCGTGGGCGGAGATCGGCGTGAGGGCGGACATCTCGAATCTCGACATCGGGACGGCGTACACGAACTTCTCGAACAGCAACTACGTCGCCGGCAACAACTGGTACATCACCAGCGACGTGGTCGCACCGGATGAGCTGGCGGCGATCCAATTCGATTACTCGGCCACGGGCGGCACCCACTCGTTCTTCACCAACTACAAGAGCGCGCAGGCCACGGCGCTCGTCAACAAGGCGGCAAGGGCGACAGACGACCAGACACGCGCCGATGCCTTCGGCAACTTGCAGGAGGTCGTGATGCGCGATGCACCCCTGGTTGCGCTCTACTTCACACCCGCGCGCACCGGTCTCCGCACGAATGTCCAGAACTTCCACACCGTCAAGACGGCGTGGTGGCGACTGGAGGACGTCTGGCTGAAGAGCTAGCAGCCAGATCGCGGCAGAGAAGCTCGTGATCCGATTCCTCGGTCGGCGTGCTCTCCAAGCCGTCCCGGTGATAGTCGGGATCACGCTGGCGTCGTTCGTCCTGATCCATCTCGTGCCAGGTGACCCGATCCGGATCATGCTCGGGGGCAAGGCCACGAAGGAGCACGTCGCCGAGGTCTCGCACGAGCTCAAGCTCGACCGGCCTCTCCCGGTCCAGTACCTGACGTTCGTCGGCGGTGCAGCTCACGGCGATCTGGGCGAATCGATCATCCTGCAACGCCCCGTTTCCGGAGTTGTCTCGGAGCGGATCGGGCCGAGCCTGTTCTTGCTCACGTACGCAACGCTGATCGGCGTTGCCCTTGCTCTGCCGCTCGGGATCGTCTCGGCGCTCCGTCGCAATCGAACCGTCGATCACGGAATCCGTCTGCTGACGCTCGTCGCGTTCGCCATGCCTTCGTTCTGGCTCGGGCTGATCCTGATCCGCACCTTCAGTCTCAACCTCGGGCTCTTTCCCGTCTCCGGCTACGGGTCCGGCTTCTTCGGCCACATCCATTCCCTGACCTTGCCGGCCCTGACGATCGGGCTCTTTCTCACGTCGATGCTCGTGCGGTCGCTGCGCGCAAGCCTTCTGGACGTCTTTTCCGAGGAGTTCGTCGAGGCAGCCCGTGCGCGCGGCCTGCCGGAGTCGCGAGTCGTGCTCAAGCACAGCCTGCGAAACGCCTTGATTGCCACGCTCACCGTACTCGCGGTGAACATCGGCTGGCTCATCGGCGGGGCCGTAGTGATCGAGAAGGTGTTCGACATCCCTGGTCTCGGCCAGTTGCTCGTCGACTCCATCTTCACCCGCGACTTTCCCCTCCTGCAGGGACTGACGCTTGTCTTCGGTCTGCTCGTCATCGCCATCAACCTGCTCTCCGACCTCGCGTACGCCGTCATCGACCCGCGGGTTCGGCTCGATTGATGGCAGTCCGCCAGGAGCTCGTACTCGAGCACGTCGGCAGGCTTCGGCGGCAGGCCCTTGCGGACCAACGCTGGACGAACTGGACACTCTGGGTCGGCGTCGGGATTCTCGGCGTCGTCGCCCTCGCCGCAATCTTCGCGCCGCTCGTCGCTCCCTATGCACCCAACGAGCAGAACCTCGCAAATGCATTCCAGCCGCCGTCGTGGAGTCATTTGATGGGTACGGACAACCTCGGTCGCGACATCTTCTCCCGCGTGGTGTACGCCGGGCGCGTCGACCTCCAGATCGGTTTCATCACGACCTACATCCCGCTGCTGACAGGGGTCGCGCTCGGCGCGATCGCGGGGTATCTCGGAGGCCGCGTCGATACCGTGATCATGCGTCTCGTCGACGTCGTGATCGCGTTCCCGTTCCTCGTGCTCGTGATCGCGATTCTTGCGGTCGTGGGACCGGGGCTGAAGGGGATGTATATCGCCGTGCTGGCCGTCGGGTGGAGCATGTACGCCCGACTGACGCGCGCCGAGATGCTCGTGTTGCGCGAGCAGCAGTTCGTCCTTGCTGCCGAGTCACTTGCCCTCTCGCGTCGGCGAATCATCTTTCGGCACGCCGTGCCGAACGTACTGCGGCCGAATCTCGTCTTCTCGATGGCCGACTTCGTGCTCAACATTCTGCTTGCGGCGTCGCTGTCGTTTCTCGGGCTCGGAGTGCGGCCACCCACGGCGGAGTGGGGCGCAATGGTCGCGGACGGCCAGAACTTCCTGCTCAACGCGTGGTGGATCACGACGTTCCCGGGCATCGTGATCGTCGTCGTCGGCATCGGCCTGAGCTTGATCGGCGACGGGCTCGCCGAACGGCTCGGGGAGCGTTTCCGGCTTACCGTCTGACCTCGAAAGGAGCGTGTCTCGTGAAGGTCTTCATCTCGGTCGACATGGAAGGCATCACCGCCCTCACCGATCCCGAGGACGTCCTGCCCGACGGGATGGACTACGCGCGCGGGCGAATCATGATGACCGGCGACGCCAACGCAGCCATTCAAGGCGCGTTCGACGCCGGAGCGACCGAGGTCATCGTCAACGACTCGCACTGGATCATGCGGAATCTCCTGATAGAGCAGCTCGACCCGCGCGCGAAGATGATCAAAGGCTTCCACAAGCCGATGTGCATGCTCCAAGGCGTCGACGAGACGGTGGACGCTGCGGTGTTTGTCGGCTACCACTCGTGCGCCGGCACCGAAGGCGGCGTGCTCGCGCACACGTTGCTGGGTAAGGAGGTGCACAACCTGCTTCTCAACGGCGAACCCATCGGGGAGACGCGCCTGAATGCCCTACTCGCCGGCCACTTCGGCGTTCCCGTCGCATTCGTCGCCGGCGACGAGGCGGTGTGTCGTGAGGCAAAGCGGGTGCTCGGCGACGGCCTCCCGACCTACGCTGTCAAGGACGGGATCGACATGTTCAGCGCAGTCTGCCTCCACCCCGAGGTGACGGCCGCCGGCATCCGCGAAGGCGTTGCAAATGCGCTGCGTGACCTCAGCGCCCGCGAGCCATACCGGATGGACGGCGAGCTGACATTCGGTTTCGAATACAGCACGACCACCATCGCCTCGACCTGCGAGTACATCCCGGGAGTCCGCAAGTCGACGCCGCGCACGACCGAGTTCGACACGACAGACATGCCCGTGGCGATGAAGATGATCTTCGCGCAGCTCCTGCTTGCGCTCCAGGTCGGCCAGAAGGGGATTTACAGCTGAGCGCCGAGGCACCGAACGAGGTGCCCCCATTGGCTTCGAACCAGCCGCGGCCTGTGCACGGTGTTCCTCTCCTGGCAGTTGACGAGCTCGTCACGGTGTTCGCAACGCAGGCTGGAGTCGCGATCGCGGCGAACCACGTTTCTTTCTCGATTGCGGCGGGTGAGACGCTCGGGCTCGTCGGGGAGTCGGGCTCCGGGAAGAGCGTGACGTGTCGCTCGATCCTCCGGCTCGTGCCGCGCCCGGGTGAGATCGTCGCCGGCTCGATCAGATTCGACGACAAAGACGTGCTGTCGCTCTCGGCAAGCGAATTGCGCGCGATTCGCGGCGCCGAGATCTCGATGATCTTCCAAGACCCGATGTCGAGCCTGAACCCCGTTTACACGATCGGCGACCAGATCAGCGAGCCCCTGCGGATCCATCGCGGGATGAGCCGTCGGACCGCGCGACTCGAGGCCGCTCGACTCCTCGACCGGGTCGGGATCCCGTCCGCCCGCGAGCGGCTCGATTCCTACGCGCACGAGCTTTCGGGGGGAATGCGGCAGCGGGTGATGATCGCAATCGCGATCAGCTGCAAGCCGAAGCTGCTGCTTGCGGACGAGCCCACGACGGCGCTCGACGTCACGATTCAGGATCAGATCCTCTCCCTTCTGCTGGAGCTGCAGGCAGAAGTGGGTATGGCGATCCTCCTCGTTTCACACGATCTCGGCGTGATCGCGCAGACCTGCGACCGCGTGTGCGTCATGTACGGCGGGTACGTGGTCGAAGCGTCGCCGGCGACCGAGATCTTCGAGCGCCCCCGTCATCCGTATACCGCGGCGCTGCTGCGTGCTCTGCCCGAGACCGCGGTCGAGCACCAAGACCGACGGCTGACCCCGATCCCCGGACAGCCGCCGGATCTCGTGAACCTGCCGGAGGGCTGCCCGTTCACGCCGCGCTGCGAGTTCGCAAGGTCGGCCTGCGCTGAGGTGACGATGGACCTCGAGCCGGCGGGGACGGAGCACTGGACCGCCTGCCCCTTTGCCGCGGCGGGGACGCTGTGAAGCCGGACCAAGACGGCAGAGGCGAGGCGCTGCTGACCGTCGAGCATGTGCACAAGGCTTTCCCGATGCGTCAATCCCTTCTCGACCGCGGACGGAAGCGTCAGCGCCAGCTCGCCGTCGCCGTCGACGACGTCTCGCTCGAGGTGCATCGCGGCGACACGCTTGGCATCGTCGGCGAATCCGGCAGCGGGAAGACCACGCTCGCGCGTCTCTTGCTGCGCCTCCTGCGCGCCGACGCGGGCTCGATCCGATTCGGCGGCGTTGATGTCAACTCCGCTGACGGGCCACAGCTGCGCCGCATCCGCAGGCAGATGCAAATGGTCTTTCAGGATCCGTACTCGTCGCTGAACCCTCGGCTGAAGGTTGGCTCTGCAATCGCGGAACCGGCGGTCGTGCATGGAGTCGTCAGCAAGGAAAGGTCGAAGGAGCACGTGGCCGAGATGTTGTCGCTGGTCGGGCTTCCGGAGGGAGCAGCGAACCGGTATCCGCGACAGCTGTCCGGGGGACAGCGTCAGCGCGTGGCGATCGCTCGGGCGCTCTCCGTGCGGCCGGAGTTCCTCATTGCCGACGAGCCGGTCAGCGCCCTCGACGTCTCGATCCAGGCCCAGATCTTGAACCTGCTCGACGATCTACTCCAGACGCTGAACCTGACGACGGTGTTCATCGCGCATCAGCTCTCCGTCGTCCGTCACATCTCGAACCGGATGGCAATCATGTATCTGGGCCGGATAGTCGAGACCGGGCCGACCGACCTCGTCTTCGACAACCCACAGCACCCGTACACAGCAGGGCTGCTGGAAGCAGCGCCGCGACCGGATCCGTCTACGCGGCACCGTAAGCCCGCCATCCGCGGTGACGTTCCTTCGTCCCTCCGCATTCCGAGCGGTTGCCGCTTTCGGACACGCTGCGCGTTTGCCGAGGAGCGCTGCTCGCTGGAGGATCCAAAGCTGCTGCCTGTCGAACCGGATCGGCTCGTCGCATGCCATGTGCTGCCGTTCCGCGCGAACGCCCTCGCATGAATCACTCCCATCAGCAGCGCCGACTGATCCCAGCGGGCGAGCACAATCACTTGCTGTGCGACCGCTCTGACGGGGCCGATGCTTTCGGCGTGCCGTCGTGTGCCGCGAGCAGGTCGCCGAGGCGTACCTGCTCGGTCAGCAGGCGGCGGAAACGCTCCGGCTCATCCGCGACGTACGCACGGCAGAGCTCTCGCCCCGCGGAGTACGTGAGCACATAGCTCCTCGAGGTGGGCTCGTTGAGGAAGCGGATCACATGGGCCGCGAGCTGCGGCGACATCAGTGCCAACTGTTCGAGGTACTCGCGGGTCTCGGCCTCACTCGCGCCGACGTCGTGCAGCATGAGCGCTGCGTTGACCTCTGCCCAGCGAAGGGGCTCGGCGGCACGCTCCACAGCAAGAGCGTGAGCCAGATCGAGGTCGACGCCGGCGGCACGCACCACCGCGGCCAGTGCCGCGCCGGTGCTGCCCTCGAGCAGCATGAGCGGCGCGAGCTCCGCGATCCCCTCCGAAACGAGCGACTGCGGCGTCGGCACGAGAACGATCGTCTCCTCGATCAGCCCTCGGCCGCGCACGAGCAGGTGCTCCTTGCAGGCGCGTTCGGTGTGGTGGCCCGGATACGTCTCGTGCATCGTCAGGCGGAGCAGTTCGATGGCCGACCGCGGCAGGTCGACGTTGACCGCAATCCGACTGCGCAGATCGCCGAGGTAGTCGCAGAACGCGAGCCACGGTTCGTTTCGGACGATCTCGAGCTCCACGTTTTCGCCGTCCGGCAGCTGGACGAGGTCGCGCGTCGACACGCGCGCCTTCTCGATGATCGCGGCAGTCGTGCGCTCGATGCGCTCGGTAGGGACGCGCATCGAGTCTTGGAAGCGCAAGTACCGTTCGGCGAGCGGTCCGCCGCCGGGCAGCAGCTCGTCCAGCTGCTCGTGCGCCGCCGCGAAGACGATCTCTTCGGCGTAGGTCGGCCTGACGCCGTAACAGCCCTCCACCTCGTCGGCGTACGAGGCGGGCTCGCCTGCGAGCACGCCGGCGTAGGTACGAAGCCCGACCACCTGGTCGCGCAGCCAGCCGTCTTCGAGCTCGTCGAGCAACGCCTCCGCGGTGGAGACGAGCGCTGCGGGCTCTGGTAGCGGCTCGACTTCGACCGCGGCTGCAAGCGCAGGCGGTCCGAAGTAGGCGTCGACGATTCCCTCCACGTGGCGGCCGAGCTGCAGCCCGAGCCGGAGGTAGTTGTCGGCTACGGAGTGGCCCACGGTCAGCGCGGCGCGCCGCTGCCGATTGGCTCGGGAAGCCGATCTGGTTGCTCGAAGAGGGGGCAGTCGTCGAGCGTCGGGCAGCAGCAGCGCGCGGCGTCCTCAAGCCAGCTCTCTACGAGTTGCGCCCGCCGGATCGACTCTCGTAGGTCCGGCAGCTTTCGGTCGGCCACTTCGCGCAGCCGGTCCGTTGAAGCATCGTCGGAGGGCGACGCCTCGAGCAGCCAGCGGATCTCCTCGAGGTTGAGCCCCGCCCGCTGCGCGGTCTCGATAATCGCGAGGGTTCGAACGATTTCCGGCGGGTAGCGCCGCCGTCCGCTGATGCGTTGAGCCGCGGGAAGGAGCCCGATCTCCTCGTAGTAGCGAATCGCAGAGGCGGCCTTACCGCTGCGCCGGGAGACCTCACCGATGGAGACCAGGCCCGGCGCCGCATTGGTGTGTCCGCTCGGCCTCGACATCAAGTCGACTTTAACTAGCACCATCTACTCGAGGACGACGCGGTGCTCGTGGACGCACAATCTCCTGGGACGGCATTGACAGGCACGCGGCATCACACCGAGGATTACGCGATGGCCTGGCTCCTTGGGGTCGGCGTGGCAGCCGCCGTCGCGAAGCTCTTCGAGGGATGGATCCCGCGCGCGGCATATCGCGTACTGCTCGCAGCGGGGATCACTCTGCCGCTCGTTGCGACCGGCTACGCCGGCTGGATGCTCTGGAACGGCTCCGTCGGCTGGCTCGAGGTCGCGCTGCTCGTCGGGATGTACGTCTTGACGGGTCTCGGTACGACGCTCGGCTACCACCGACTGGCCACGCACCGGAGCTTCGAGACCGGTCAGGTTGTCCGCGGCGTCTTTCTCGCGCTCGGCGCCATGGCGTTGCAGGGGAAGGTCGTCAACTGGTCGGCGTGGCATCTCAAGCACCATGCGGCGTCCGACCAGGAAGGCGATCCGCACTCGCCGCTGGAGGGGTTCTTTCATGCCCATGTCGGCTGGATCCTCAAGGCCACGCCGGCCGAGCGGGAGCGCTACTGCAAACGACTTCTCGCGGATCCGGTCGTGACGTTCGTCGACCGCACGAACGTCCTTTGGGTCACGCTCGGCCTCGCGATCCCGTTCGCGGTCGCCGGCTGGGCGGGCCTCATCTGGGGCGGGCTCGTCCGCATCGCCGTCGGCAACCACCTGACGTTCGCCGTCAACTCCGTCTGCCACAAATTCGGGAAGCAGCCGTTCGACACCGGTGACGAGAGCCGCAACAACTGGCTGATGGGAGCGATCGGGCTCGGGGAGGGCTGGCACAACAACCATCACGCGTTCCCGAGCATGGCGTACCACGGGATGACCCCCTCGCAACCCGACCTGACCGCACTCGTGATTCGCTTGTTGCAGCGACTCGGCCTGGCGTGGAACGTGAAGGTGCCCGCTCCGGCTGCCGTGCAGCGGCGCCGCCGTCCGCGGACGGCCGACGCAGCATGAGCGCGACCGAGACCCGGCCCGACGCAGTAGCGCAGACCCTCGAGCTCCTCGACGATCTATTCGACGGCTATCGCCGCGACTTCGCCGTGCGGCTCTGGGACGGAACCGTGCGCGGCCCGGACAAAGGCGAGGAGGCTCGGTTCGCCCTCGCGCTGAACCACGAAGCCGCCCTTCGGACGATCCTCGCGTCGCCGTCGCGACTGCAGCTTTCGTTCGCCGAGGCGTACCTGCACGGCGACCTCGACCTCGAGGGTGACCTCGAAGCGGTGTTCCCGCTCGCGGACTGGCTGCTCATCGATCGCCGCTGGGACAGGCGTGAGCAGCTGCAGCTGCTCCGGCGGGCACGAGCGCTGCCGGCCAACGGCCGTACCCGCACCGGGCGCGGGCCGGCGCGGCTCCGCGGCAGGCGCGACTCGGCCGATCGGCTCGCGCAGGCCGTGCACTACCACTACGACCTCGACCCGGAGTTCTACGGCGTCTTCCTCGACCGCAGGCTTGTCTACACGTGTGCGTACTTCCGAAGTCCCGATGACGACCTGGACACTGCGCAGGAGCAGAAGCTCGACTACATCTGCAGGAAGCTTCGACTGCAGCCCGGCGAGCGGCTGTTCGACATCGGCTGTGGCTGGGGTGCGCTCGTCATGCACGCGGCCGAGCATTACGGCGTCGAAGCGCTCGGCGTGACGCTCTCGGCGCCCCAGGCCGAGCTTGCAAACGAGCGCATCGGAGCCGCCGGGCTCGCCGACCGCTGCCGCGTCGAGGTTCGCGACTTCCGCGAGGTCGCCGGCGAGTTCGACAAGGTGTCGAGCATCGGCATGTTCGAGCACCTCACCGAGGGAGCGCTGCCCGAGTACTTCGCGCACGTGTACGAGGTCCTGCGGCCGGGTGGCGCGTTCCTCAACCACGGCATCGGCGAGCCGGCGACGGTGCGCCCGCGGCGGGGCGGCTCGTTCACGATGGCGTACATCTTCCCCGACTGCGAGCTGTTGCCGATCTCGACGACGCTCCGTCAGGCGGAGGCGGCGGGCTTCGAAGTGCGTGACGTCGAAAGCCTGCGCGAGCACTACGCGCTTACGGTGTCTGCGTGGCGGTCGCGGCTCGAGGCGGGCCGCGACCGAGCCGTCGCGGCCACCGACGAGCTCACGTACCGCGTGTGGCGGCTCGGCATGGCCGGCTTCACGTACGGGCAGCGGGACGGGCGGCTGAATCTCTGGCAGGCGCTTCTGGTGAAGCCTGCCGATGGCTCCTCGGGGCTCCCGCTGACCCGGGAGGACTGGTATGCCTGATCCGGCCGCGACAACGCTCGCGCTGCTGTCCGACCTGCTCGGGCCGACGCGGCCGTTCTCCGTCCGGTTGTGGGATGGGCAGGAGCTCGAGCCGTCGGCGGGCGCGGACGCGCGCTTCACGCTCGTGCTCACACATGCCGGTGCGCTGCGCGCGTTCCTTTGGCCGCCGACCCAGTTGAACATGGCCGAGGCCTACGTCCGCGGCGACATCGAGATCGAGGGCGACCTGTACAGCGTGTTCGAGCTCGCCGATGCGCTGCTCGTCGAGCGCCGCTGGGGAGTCGCAGAGCGGCTCTCGCTCGCGCGCCGGCTGCTCGCGCTCCCGGCCGAGCGAAGGCCGGGCATCGGCCGCGACCCCGCGCGCCTGGCAGGCCGTCGGTTCTCGCGCGCGCGAGACCGCGAGGCCGTGACGTATCACTACGACACCTCGAACGAGTTCTTCGCGTGCTACCTCGACGAGCGGATGGTCTACACGTGCGCGTACTTCCGGTCGAGCGACGACGATCTCGACGCCGCGCAGGAGCAGAAACTCGATCTCGTCTGCAGAAAGCTGCGATTGCGCGAAGGCGAGCGGCTGCTCGACATCGGCTGTGGCTGGGGCGCGCTCGTGATGCACGCCGTCGAGCACTACGGTGTCGAGGCGCTCGGCATCACCTTGTCCGAGCCGCAGGCCGAGCTTGCGAGCGAGCGCATCCGTGCCGCCGGGCTCGCCGACCGCTGCCGCGTCGAGGTGCGCGACTACCGCGACCTCGAGGCGACGGCGGAGTTCGACAAGGTCGCGTCGATCTGCATGTTCGAAGCCGTCGGCGAGGAGTTCCTCCCCGACTTCTTCGCGCGCGCATCGACGTTCCTTCGACCCGGCGGTGTCTTCCTGAACCAGGGCGTCGCGCGGAACTACCACTTCGACCGCACCGCACGACGCGGCCCGTCGTTCATGGAGCGGTACGTCTTCCCCGACGGTGGGGTCGTTCCGATTTCCACCGCGCTGCGCGCGGCCGAGCAGGCGGGTCTCGAGGTGCGCGACGTCGAGAGCCTGCGGGAGCACTACGAACTGACGCTGCGCCATTGGGTAACGCGTCTCGAGGAGCATCGCGACGAAGCGATCCGCGTCACGAACGAGCAGACGTACCGCGTTTGGCGGCTCTACATGTCGGGGTCGGCGTACGGAATGAAGACCGGTCGCCTCAACGTCTACCAGGCGCTGGTCGCCAAGCCCAGCAACGGACTAAGCGGCCTCCCGCTCACGCGCGAGGACTGGTACGCGCGCGTCGGCGTCTAGGCCGTAATGCTCAGGGGCGGGTTGGTCCTTCCGCCGCGGGAGGCAGGGCCATCGACGCCCGCACCGACGCGAGAGGCGTGGATGGGACCTCGATAAGCCCGCGCGTCGGGCGGTCGAGATCGAATGTCACGAGCAGCAGCAGCGTGACGAGCACCACGGCGGCGAGCAGCGCGACGAGTCCCCGGCCGAGGATCGAGATGTGCACGGCGAGCAGGCCGACGGCGACCGCGGCGCCGAACACCTCGAGCGCGAGGACAGCGCCGGGGACTCTGTTCGTCAGCGATGAGAGCCGTGCCGACTGGGCATCGATCGTCGCGTTGAGGCTGTCCACGTACAGTCGGGGCGCGCTCGCGACCGGCGCGGCAGCGGTCGACTGCCCGGCGAAGTGCCACAGCCGCCGCTGGAGGACGCCTTCGGCGGCCGTCGTCCGTCGCATTCCCGAACTACCCGGTACTTCGTTCGAGATCTGCAGTGCGAGATCGGTATACCGGCGCAGCAGCTCGAGCGATCTGGTCCGGGCCGGCTCGGCGATGAGCTGGGCGCGTAGGTAGGTCGTACCAATAGCGTTTGCCTCGGTGACGGTGGCAGCGCGGCGGTCTGCGTAGCGGCCGACCGCGAGCGTGAGGCCGAAGGCGAGGATCAGCCCGACGACGCCGAGAAGAGCTGCCTGCAGCACGCCGAACGGCTCCCGCAGCGTCGCCTGATGCCGGCGAAGGTAGCGCCCTAGCAGGTAGCCGGCAGCAGTCGTCCCACCGATGATGGCCAGGACGATCAGCGCGACCGCCCAGCTCGGGAGCGAGAAGAACACGGCCGCAGGCTTGCAGGCGCACCGGCTGACCTGCTTCTGCCGGCGCCGGACTACGTGAAGGCGTTCACGGCTCGCGCCACGATCAATCCGAAGAGCGCGAGCGCCACCGTTGATTGGACGAGCATGATGTATTTCGCTCGAAGGGTGAGCGGCATCACGTCGGTTGGGCTGAACGCCGTCGCGTTGGTGAATCCGAGGTGCAAGTAGTCGAGGAAGACGGGTCTCCAGCCGGGCGGAGCGAGCTCGGGGCTCATCTGCTGCGTGAAGGCGAAGTCGACCGGTGTCGAGTCCTGGGCCCGCGCGATCGGCCCGCCGCTGTCGATCAGCCAGTAGAGCATCGCGAAGGCGAGGTTGTTCCCGAGCCAGACGAGCGCCCCGGAGGCGAGGAGCTGCGTTGCCGAGTTCGAGACTCCGTGTCCCTTGATCAGGTCATAGACGAGAACCACGGTCGCCCATAACGCAGCCACGACCAGAATGGTTACGAGGATGACGGCGACGCGGTGTGCCCATCGCGCGCGCCGGGCCAACCGGGACGGGTTGCCGGCGACCAACGCCACGAGGAGGACAGCTTCGATCGCCGGGAGAAGCCAGGGGAGACGCACCGCGCCCTCGTGCGGCAACCAGACCCGCAGGGCGATGTTGAGCGCCATGAAGACGAGCAGCGCTACAGCGGGCGGCCAGCGTGATTCGCCCAGAGGCGTCTGGGACGGCGTATCGGCCGCGGAGACTCCGGCCGGGGCCTCGGGCCGAGCGATCACACCGCAATCGTCTCACAACGTCCTTACCGCAGCCCATGCTGACGGTGTGAACCAGAGTCGGCACGAGCTCGCCGCCACCGTGCTGCTTGCGCTCGCCACGGTCGCGACCGCGTGGTCGGCCTACCAGTCGCGGACCTGGACGGGCGAGCAGTCGCAGGGCTACAGCCACGCGACCGCGGCCCGGATCGCGGTCAACCGAGAGTCGGCGCTCGCGAACAGGCAGGTGCAAATCGACGTCGCCACCTTTATTCAGTGGATCAACGCGCACGAGGAGCACCGTCCCGCGCTGGCTGCTTTCTACCGGTCGCGCTTTCGGGACGAGTTCAAGCCCGCGTTCGCAGCCTGGCTCGCCACGAAGCCGTTCACCAACCCGTCGGCGCCGGAGACGCCGTTCGCGATGCCTCAGTACCGGCTGACGGCATCCACCAGGGCCGACAACCTCGAGTCAACGGCTGCCGCCGAGTCCCTGCAAGCGAAGGATGCGAACCAGCGCGCGGACAACTACATGCTCGCCGTGGTGCTCTTTGCCTCGTCGCTCTTCTTCGCGGGGATCAGCACCAAGCTGCAGACCTCGAGCCTGAGAACGACGCTGCTGGTGCTCGGGTGGGTCATCTTCCTCGGAACCGCGATCTGGCTCGCGACGTTCCCGGTACGACTCACGACCTAGCGCGGGAGCGCGACTACTTCATCCAGGAGGTCGAGCCCTTCGGAGCGATGCGTGATCAACAGCACCGAGCGGTCGGCTGCCGCGTCGAGGACGTCCGCGATGAGCCGCTCGGCCGTCGACGGGTCGAGGTGCGCGGTCGGCTCGTCGAGCACTAGCACCTGCGCGTTCGCGAGCAGCGCACGGGCGACGACGAGGCGCTGCCGCTGCCCGCCGGACACCTCGCGGCCTTCTTCCCCGACGAGCGTGTCCAACCCGTCGGGCAGGCTGCGGACCCAGTCGAGGATCCGCGCTCGCCGGAGCGCGTCTTCGATCTCGTCGTCGTCGGCGTCGACGCGCCCCAAGCCGACGTTCTCACGGATCGTCGTCGAGAACAGATGCGAGTCCTGGCCGGCGACGGCGATCGCGCGGCGGACGTCTTCCTGCCGGTACTCGCGCAGGTCACGGCCGCCGAGCGTCACTCGGCCGGCCTCCGGATCGAGGAATCGGACGAGCAAATTCGCCACCGTCGTCTTGCCGACGCCGCTCCGGCCGACGAGGGCGATCCGTCGCCCGGGCTCGAGCCGGAGGTCGACCCCGGCGAGTGCGGGCGGCTCGCCCGGGGCATAGCGGGCGCGGACGCCTTCGAGCGCGACCGCGAACGGCGCCGCCGGCAGCGGGGCCGGGGTGTCGGGATCGGCGATCGCCGGTTCCCGGTCTGTCAAGTCGAGCAGCCGCCGGCCTGCCGCGAGCGTCTCGGCCAGCTCTCGCGCCGCCTGCGAGAGCGGCTGGATGGCCTCGAACGATGCGAGCGCGAGCAGTGCGAGCATTGCGATCAGGACGCGGTCCAGGTTCCCGTCGGCATGAGCCGAGACGGCGACCGCGAGCACGCCCGCCACGGTCATTCCGGTTACGAGCAGCCGCAGCCCGTCTCCGGCGCCGTCGGCGAGCGCCGCCCGCCGCGCCACGCGCACGAGTGTGCGATCCGCTTGGCGGAGCCGGGCGAGCCGCTCGGCCTCGCGGCCGTAGACGGCGAGCTCCGACGCGCCGCCGACGGTCTCGACGAGCTCCGCCGACAACTCGCCGCGGGCCGCTGCTTCGAGCCGTCCCGCCCGCCGGCCGAGCGCACCACTTGCGGCCGGGACGGCGACCCCGCCGACGAGCAAACCGGCCACGAGGACGAGCGCCGCTGCGGGGAGAAACGCGGCCGCGACGGCGACGGAGACGGTGCCGGCAACGAGGGCGACGAGCGGCGGCCCGACGCCGCGCAGGTGGAGGTTCTGAAGCGAGTCGACGTCGGCGACCATCCGAGACAGGAGGTCTCCTCGGCGGTAGCCCTCGAGCTGTGCGGGCGCGAGCGGCTCGACGCGCTCGTACACGCGCACCCGTGCCCGGGCGAGCACGCGGAGCGCAAGGTCGTGCGACGCGAGCCGCTCGAAGTACCTGGCGAGCGGCCGCGTCAGCGCGAAGAACCGGACGCAGACGATCGCAACCGTCAGCGAGAGCACTGCGGGGCGCTCCGCCGCGCGCGAGATCAGGTACCCGGCCGTCGCCATCAGGCCGACGCCGCAGAGCGCGGTCACGGCGCCTAGCCCGATCGACAGCGCAGCGCGCGGACGCGGCGCTCCCGCGAGGAGGAGCAGCCGGCGGCGCGTCGGCGTCACGCCGCCTTCCGCTCGGGGAGGACGGTCACGCTCCCACCCTCGATGACGACGACGCGGTCCGCGCGGCGGGCGAGCTCGTGCCGGTGCGCGATCAGGAACACGGTGCGGCCGCGGCGGAGGTTCTCGACGGCGCGGCCGACGAGCTCCGCATTCTCGGGGTCGAGATCCGCTGTCGGTTCGTCGAGAACGACGAGCGGTGCATCGCGGAGGAACGCGCGCGCGAGCGCAACCCTGCGCCGTTCGCCCGCGGACAGCGGTCTCCCGCCGTCGCCGACGAAGGTCTCGTAGCCCTCCGGGAGCGCGCGTACGAATTCGTCGGCGCCTGCGAGCGCAGCTGCGGCGCGGACATCTTCGTCGGTTGCCTCGGCGCTGCTCAGGCGGATGTTGTCCGCGACGGTGCCGCGAAAGACCGTCGGGTGCTGGGGAACCCAGGCGAGCTGCCGACGCCAGTCGTCCGTGTCATACCGGGCCAGGTCGGCGCCGCCGACGGTCACGCGGCCGGCCGTCGGCTCGGCGAGGCGGAGAAGCAGGCTCGCGACCGTGCTCTTGCCCGCGCCGCTCTCGCCGACCAGCGCGACCGTCTCGCCCGGCAGGAGCTCGAGGTCCAGCCCGTCGAGCACGAGCCCAGGCCGTGACGGGTACTGGAACGACACGGACTCGAAGCGCACCGCGGCGACAGCCGGTGACGGCGCCGCGAGCGCGCCGCCGCGGCCGACCTCGGCCGGAGCCTCCGCGAGCGCGAGGATCCGCTCGGCGACGGCGATGCCGTCTGCGCTCGCGTGGAACTGCGCGCCGAGCTGGCGGAGTGGCAGGTAGAGCTCGGGCGCGAGCACGAGCACGGTCAGGCTCGCCTGGAGGCCGAGCCCGCCGCCGACAAGCCGTACGCCGATCGTCACCGCGACGAGCGCGACGCCGAGCGTCGCGGCCAACTCGAGCACCGAGCCCGAGAGGAAGCCGACTCGCAGAGTCGCCATCGTCGCGCGGCGGTAGCGCTCGCCCACCGCGTCGAGCCGCTCGGCCTCTGCGCGGCTGCGATTCAGCATCCGGAGCGTCGGCAGCCCTCGCACGACGTCGAGGAAATGGCCCGAGAGCAGCCGCAGCGCCAGCCAGCGTTCCCGTGTGCGCTCCTCCGTGTAGCGGCCGATCAGCCACATGAACACGGGCACGAGCGGCAGCGTCACGAGCATCAGGAGCGCAGACGTCAGGTCGATCGCGCTCACCCAGCCGAGCACTGCGAGCGGGACGACGCACGCGAGCACGAGCTGGGGCAGGTACCGGCCGAAGTACGCGGCGAGACCGTCGACTCCCTGGATCCCTGCAGCTGCGATCTCGCCCGCCTGGACGCCGTCCAGAGCCGCCGGCTGGGCGCGGAGCCTCCGTGCAACGAGCTCGAGGCGGAGCTCCGAGAGCACGACGGACGCGGCGCGCGCGCCCGCGAGCTCGAAGCCCCACGCGAGCAGTCCCCGTGCCGCGAAGGCGAGCGCCAGCAGCACGAGGTCCGTTGCCACAGCGCTGAGCGAGGCATCGTGGAACGCGTGCGCGACGATCCGCGCCAGCAGCGTCGCCTGCACGAGGACGAGCAGCGCGGTCGCGACCCCGAGCGCCACGTCGACGCCGAGCAGCACCCGAACGGGCCGGGCCCGACGGAGGAGGCGCGGGTCGAGGGCTCGCACGCGCTAGCTCCCGGGCTGCGGGCGCAGCTCGGGCGCCGGCTCCGGAGCCGGCTCGTCGCCGCCGAGCCGGTGCCAGAAGACGCGGTACGTCCAGCCCTGGTAGAGCAGGACGAGGGGCGTGACGATCAAGGCCACGACGCTCATGACCGCGAGCGTGTAGTGGGCCGACGCCGCATTGCTGACGGTCAAGCTGTTGCCGAAGTTCGGGCTGGAGACCATGACGCGCGGATACAGGCTCGTGAACAAGGTCGCGACGGCGGCAACCGTGCCGAGCGCGGTCATCGCGAAGGCGAGCGCGCTCCGTCGGGCGGCGACGAAGACGACCGCGACGACGAGCGCGCCGATGCCGATTACGGCGGGAAGGACCGGCGGGAAGACGTCCTTGTCGTTCCGGTCGACCGCGACCGCCACTGTCCAGATCAAGAAGCCGACCCCAAGGAGGGCTGCTGGAACCGACAGCAGGCGCGCAGCGTGGGCCGCACGCTCGCAGAGAACGCCGCTTGTCCTCAAGGTGAGGAAGGTGGCACCGTGGAAGGCGAAGATGGCGACGAACGCGAGGCCGGCGACGACCGTGTAGGGGTGGAAGAGGTCCCAGAAAGTGCCCGTGAAGTCTCCCTTCGAGTCGAGCGGCACGCCGTAGAGGAGCGCGGACAGCCCGACGCCCCAGATGAGGGAGATGCCAACGCTCCCGAGGGTGTTCGCCCACATCCAGACGGCGCGCCACCGCGGGCTCGTGCTCTTCGTCCGCCACTCGAACGAGAGCACGCGGATGATCAGGAAGACCAGGAGCAGTAAGAGGGCGATGTAGAAACCGGAGAACAGCGACGCGTACCAAGCCGGGAAAGCTGCAAAGGTCGCGCCGCCGGCAACGACGAGCCACACCTCGTTGCCGTCCCAGACCGGTCCGATCGTCTCGAACATCACGCGCCTGTCGGACTCGTCCCGCGGCACGAACGGCAGCAGCATGCCGACGCCGAAGTCGAATCCCTCGAGCAGGAAATAGCCCGCCCAGAGGAAGACGATGATCACGAACCAGAGGATCTCGAGGTTCATCGCTAGCCCACCACCGGCGCGGGCGCGGGCGTGACATCGCCACCGTCCTCCGGCTCGCTGGACGGTTCGAGGCGCGCGTAGTGGCGCATGAGCACGAAGTCGACGACGAGCAAGACGAGATAGAGGGCGATGAAGACGCCGAGGCTGATTCCGAGCCAGGTGGTGCTGACGCTGGGCGAGTTGGCCTTGCTGGTCAGCAGCAGCCCCTGCACGATCCAGGGCTGGCGTCCCATCTCGGTCAAGAGCCAGCCGGCGGTCGCGGCGATGTACGGGAGTGCGATCGCGACGATCGCCGTCCACAGGAACCAACGCGCCCGCTCGAGCTTCTTCTTCCAGTACAGCCAGGCGCCGACGGCGGCGACGAGGAACATCAGCACGCCGGCGAACGCCATCACCCGCATCGACCAGTAGATCACCCTGACATTCGGCATGTAGTTGCCGCGGCCGTGCTGCCGCCGCTCCTGCGCCTGTAGTTGGTTGAGGCCTTGGACCTGGCCGTCGAACGAGCCGGTCGCCATGTACGACAGGAGCCGCGGGATCGTGATCGAGAAGCTCGGCGTCGGATCGCTCTTCGTAAAGCCGCCGACCTGAAACAGCGAGAAGCCGCACGGCTGGCAAGTGTTCCACTGAGCCTCTGAGGCGGCGATCTTCATGCTCTGCGCGCTCGTGACCGCCTCCCCGAAGCGGTTGCCGACCACGAGCTGGAGCAGCGTGACAGGCACCGCGACGATCAGCGCGAGCTTTGCCGCCCTACGGAAGACGTCGACCTCGCGGCGCCGCAGAAAGTGCCAGCAGCACACGCCGAGCATCAGGCTCGACCCGAAGATCAGGCCGGCGAGCATCGTGTGCAGGTACGCGCGCAGCGCGAACCCGTTCGACAACAGCGCCCAGACGCTCGTCAGCTGCGCCTCGCCGTTCACGATCTTGTAGCCGACGGGGTGCTGCATCCACGAGTTCGCGACCAGGATGAAATACCCGGAAAGCCAGGTGCCGAGCACGGCGATCCAAAGCGTTGCGAGGTGGATGCGCGGCGAGAGCCGATTCCAGCCGAAGATCCAGAGCCCGAGGAAGGTCGACTCGAGCATGAAGGCGGCGAGCCCTTCGATTGCGAGCGGCGCCCCGAAGACGTTGCCGACGAACCTCGAGTACACCGACCAGTTCATCCCGAACTCGAATTCCTGCACGAGCCCGGTCGCGACCCCGATCGCGAAGTTGATGAGGAAGAGCGTCCCGAAGAAACGGGTGAGCCGCAGCCACGCCTCGTCCCCCGTGCGGTGCCAGAGCGTCTGCATGATCGCGACCAGCGGCCCCAGGCCGAGAGTCAGCGGCACGAAGAGAAAGTGGTAGATCGACGTCGTCGCGAATTGCACGCGCGCGAGGTCGACGGCCGTGGACGCGACGGTCACGCCCTCGAGCTCCCCTCGCTACTCTCTTTCCACGCTGATTCGGCCCGCGCGCTGGTGGGTGAATGTGGCTCCGGCCCAGTCGACGACCGCTTTCGCGCGATCCTCGTTCGTCGGCAGCAGCGCCAAGTGGACGGCACCCCATGCGACCTGCGCCTTCTTTCCGGTCATCGTGCGACCGCCGAGCATCTGGACGACCGCGGCGCCGCGCCCGATCGTCGCCATCGTGCCCTTGTCCTTGTACTCGAACGGCTTGGTCTTCTTGCCCGCGATCCTGCGGGCGATCGTCTCTCCCGTGTGCTCGCCGGATTGGAGCGCGACCGAGCCGAGCTGAGGTAGGACCTGCTGCGTCTTGGCGTCGACGATCGCCGCGGCGTCGCCGAGCGCGTAGACCTCGGGATGCTCCGGTAGCGCAAGGTCGGGCCCGACGCCGATGCGGTTGCCGCGCTGCAGCTCGAGCCCGAGGGTTTGGACGAGCTGGTTGCCCTGCAGCCCGGCGCCCCAGACCAGCGTGTGCGCCTTGAGCTCCTCGCCCGACTTGAGCGTGACGCGGGTCGGTGAGACGGACGAGACGAGCGCGCCGGTCCTCACCTCGACGGTGCGGTCGGTGAGCGCCTTCGTCGCGTACTCGCGGAGCTTCGGCTTGAACATCGAGAACAGCTCCGGGCCGGCCTCGACCAGGATCACGCGCGCGCCGTCCTGCGGCAGGTTCGGATAGTCCTTGGCGAAATCCGCGCGGTAGAGCTCGGCGATCGCGCCGGCGGTCTCCACTCCCGTCGGCCCGCCGCCGACGATGACGAT
>JBKPDB010000031.1:0-15379 GCA_046727655.1 Actinomycetota bacterium | reverse complement strand
GAAGAACCCGTGCGTCCCGACGATGCCGTTGCCGTCCCCGAACGCGATCCCGAAGCCGACCGCCCAGTAGACGAGCGAGCACACGGCGAAGATCAGGACGTTCTTGCCCGCGATGTGCGCCGCGTTCTTCATCCGCGTGAGCCCCGACTCGAGGAAGGCGAAGCCCGCCTGCATGAACATCACGAGGACGGCCGCGACGACGACCCAGACGGTGTTCGCGGCAATGAGGAGATCCTTGTTCGACATCAGGCCTGCACCTCCCGCTCGAGCCTCGAGCCCGTTCGGTTGTGCATGACCTTCTCGACAGCTGACGTCCAGACGAGGCCGTCACCGGACTCGTTGCCGCTGCGCGCCGCGTCGCTGATCGCATCGACGACCGCCTCGGCGACGTCGTCTTCGACGATGAACATGAGGTGCGCCTTCGGCAGGAAGCGCGACTCGAAGATGCGGCCGCGATACTCGTGCGTCACGCCGCGTTGCCGGCCGTGTCCGATCGCTTCGATCACCGTCACCCCGACATGGCCCGTCTCGTGCTCGACCGCGTCGATGACCGTCTCGACGCGCTCGCGAATGACGACTGCCTCGACCTTGATCATCTGAGGACCTCGCTTCGCCTCTCCAAGAAGACTGTGTCCCGCCACACTCCGTCGCGCTTCGCGATCCGCTCGCGCGTGCCGACGACCCGGAAGCCGCACCGCTCGTGGAGCGCGAGCGAGGCTCGATTCTCCGGGAAGATCGACGTCTGGATCGTCCAGATGCCGGCCGCCTCGGCCCCGGCAATCAGCGCCTCGAGCAGCTTTCTGCCGATGCCCAGCCCTCGCGCACCGGCTGCGACGTAGACGCTGTTCTCGGCGACCCCGGCGTAGCAGCGCCGGCTCGAGGCAGGAGAGAGAGCGGCCCATCCCACAACATCGCCGAGCAGGTCGGCGACGAGACGGTGATCCGGCAGGTGATTCGCGTCCCACGCTTCCCACGACGGCACCTCCGTCTCGAAGGTCGCGAGGCCGCTGCGCATTCCGTCCCAGTAGATGTCCGCCACCGACGGCCAATCCCGCCGTTCGAGGGCGCGAAGCTCGACGGTTGGCACGTCGGCGATGGTGTCCACAGGCCGCACGTCGAGCTCCAGCATCGCCCGCTCCTTTCAGCAGTCGTAGTAGAGCGAGAACTCGGCCGGGTGCGGTCGCAGGCGCACGACGTCGGCCTCGTTCTCGCGCTTGTAGTCGATCCAGGTTCGAAGCAGCTCGTCGCTGAACACGCCGCCGGCCGTCAGGAACTCGTGGTCGTGCTCCAGCGCATCGAGCGCCTCTTCGAGGGACGCCGGAACCTGGGCGACGCCGCGATCCTCTTCGAAGAGATCCCAGTCCGCCGGCTCGCCTGCGTCCAGTCCCTTCTGGATTCCGTCCATGCCTGCCATCAGCATCGCGGCGAATGCGAGGTACGGGTTCGCAGCGGCGTCCGGGCAGCGGAACTCGATCCGCTTCGCCTTCGGCGAGTCGGAGTACATCGGGATGCGGATGCACGCGCTCCGGTTCCGCATCGAGTAGACGAGGTTGACCGGCGCCTCGTAGCCCGGAACGAGCCGGCGGTACGAGTTCGTCGTCGGCGCACAGAACGCGAGCAGAGCCGGGGCGTGCGTGAGCAGCCCGCCGATGTACGCCCGGGCGAGCTGGGAGAGGCCCGCGTAGCCCGACTTGTCGGCCATCAGCGGCGTGCCCTCTTTCCAGAGGGACTGGTGCGTGTGCATGCCCGAGCCGTTGTCGCCGAAGATCGGCTTCGGCATGAACGTGACCGACTTGCCGGCGCGCCGCGCGACGTTCTTGACCACGTACTTGTAGGTCATGACCTGGTCGGCCATGCGCGTGAGCGACTGGTAACGGAGGTCGATCTCGCACTGTCCGCCCGAGCCGACCTCGTGATGATGGAACTCGCACGGAATCCCGAGCCGCTCGAGTGTCAGCACCATCTCGCTGCGTAGGTCGCTGAGCGTATCGTGCGGTGCCGGCGGAAAGTAGCCCTCCTTCTCGCGCACGGTGTAGCCGAGCCCGGGCTTGCCGGAGTTCCAGTGGCCCTCCACGGAGTCGACGGAGTAGTGCGCCCGGTTCGGTCCCAGGTCGTACGAGACCTCGTCGAGGACGAAGAACTCGCACTCGGGGCCCATGTAGGCGGTGTCGGCGATCCCGGTAGAGACGAGGTATTCCTCGGCCTGCCTCGCAACCCGGCGCGGGTCCTTCGCGTACGGCTCCCGGGTGATCGGGTCGGCGATCTCGCAGACGAGGGAGAGCGTCGGCGCCTCCGTGAACGGATCGAGGATCGCCGAGGACGCGTCGGGCATCAACAGCATGTCCGACTCGGAGATGCCCTGCCAGCCGCGGATGGAGGAGCCGTCGAAGCCGAGGCCGTCGTCGAACGCGGATTCGTCGAAGGCGCGAATCGGCAGCGTCAGGTGCTGCCAGGTGCCGAGCAGGTCGCAGAACTTGAGGTCGACCAACTGCGCGGTCGTCTCCCGCGCCCACGCGAGCGCCTCTCGCGCGTCGGGCGCCGTCGCCTGTCCGTTCGCCAGGTAGTGCCTTGCCTCTTCCGCTGCCATGCCGCTCCTTCCGCTTCGGACCACAAAAAAAGAGCCCAGGACATCAGTCCTGAGGCTCCGTTGCCTCGACGCCCGCCTTCCGCGGCGGGGCGACCTGTTCCGCACCTTAGACGGAGACGCGGACGGACGTCAAGAGTAGATCGCGGCGACGTCGCGCGCCGCTGCCGCGATCCGGTCGCGCAGCTCCACCGGTTCCATCACTTCCGCGTCCGGCCCGAACTTCAGCAGCTCGCGGAATGCGTCCTCGAGACTGTCGAAGCGGACGAGATACACGCCGTCCTCGCCGCGGAGCTCCTCGGGCAGGAGGCGACGGACGACATCACTCGCGCGGATCTTCACCTCGACGCGTCGCACCGAGGCCTCGAAGCTGCGCGACCACTCATCCCAGTACTCGGGGAGGTCGAACTCCTCCGGCCGCTCGAAGCCGTCCTCCCGTATCCGTACGGAAGCGAAGCGGGACACACGGTAGACGCGCATTCCGGCGCTGCGACGAGCCACGAGGTACCACGCGCCGCCCTTGAGGACGAGGCCGAACGGGTCGAGCGTGCGCTGCACGACCCGACGTCCCTCTCGGTAGCGCGCCGCCAGCCGTCGGCCCTGCCACGTCGCGGCGGCGATCGTCGGGAGGTGCGGGACGGTGTCCTCCGCGCGGAACCACCGACGCGTGTCCAGGTGGAAATAACGTCCTGCTCTCCCGGCGCGCTCCTGCAGCTCCGCGGGAAGGGCGGTGAGAACTTTGAGGCGCGCATTGGCGAGCACGCCGCCGAGCCCGAGCTCCGCGGCCGGCGCCGGGGCGACGAACAGCGCCTCCGCCTCTTCTGCCGTCAGGCCCGTGAGCTTCGTGCGGTAGCCGCCGGCGAGCCTGTAACCACCGGCCGGCCCGCGCACCGCCTCGACCGGAACACCAGCCGCCGCGAGGGACTCCACGTCGCGATGGATCGTGCGCACCGACACCTCGAAGTGGCCGGCAAGCTCCTGCGCGGTCAGCTGGCCGCGCATCTGCAGCAGGAGCAGCAACGAAACGAGCCGCGTCGCCCGCATCGAGCGAGAACATACATGACAGAACCTGGCATGTATATCTCCTAGGCTTCGGCTATGAGCGAAGACCAGCAGACAACCGAGCAGCAGCTGTCGGAGCTCGAACGGGAAGAGCGCCGTCTCGAGCGCCTGCGCCTAGTCGTCAGCGCATGGCCGACCCCCGATCGCTTCGAGGACGACGACGAGGGCCCAGCGGCTGCATGAGCAACATCTGCGCCGACGACTGGGACGCGCTGGACGACTGGTCGGGCGGCGGCGCGAAGACGAAGCGTCTCGTCGAACGGGGGCCCACCCTCGGCGCGAGCCTCTACGAGCTCGGGCCGGGGAATTCCGTGGCGTACCACTTCCACCACGGCTCGGAGGAGCTCCTCATCGTCCTGCGCGGACAGCCGACCCTGCGTACACCCGAAGGGGAGCGACAGCTTGCCGAGGGCGAGGTCGTGCACTTCTCGGTCGGCCCCGATGGAGCGCACGGCGTGCGTAACGACACCGACGACGAGGTTCGATACATCGTTGCCGGTATTCGGGTCTCACCGGAGGTCGCGGAGTATCCGGACATCGGCAAGATCACCGCGCAGGCCCGAACGTTGTCGCAGACCGGCGAGCGCCTGTGGATGATCCACGACATCGAGCCCGCTTGACACGGCTGCTACGGTCTTTGACGGCATGAACGTCCTCTTCGGCTGAGTCCTCACACCCCGTGCGCCACCTGCGTTGGCAGGTGTATGGCGCACGTCCGTGTACCGCCGAATCGTAGGAGTTCAAGTGTTTGCAGTTGAAGTTCACAAGTTGCGCAAGGAGTTCTTCCGCCGCGATGCGACGCGAACGCGCATGCGCAAGCGGCGGAGGCGCGTGGCGGCGCTCGAGGGTGTGACGTTCACGATGGAGCGCGGCGAATGCGTCGCGATCCTGGGCCAGAACGGCTCCGGGAAGTCGACGTTGGTCCGGCTCTTGTCCACGCTGCTGCTTCCCGACGGGGGCACGGCGAAGATCTTCGGCAACGACGTGCTCAAGGACTCGCGCGCCGTACAGCGGCTCGTCAACCGCGTGTCGGTCGAGGCGTCGTTCTTCAAGAAGATGTCGTCGGAGGAGAACCTCGCCTATGCGGCGCGCTTCTATGGCATGCCGCCGAGCGCGACGAAGACCGCAATCCCGGAGATCTTGGAGCGCGTCGGGTTCCCGATCCGGCGCCGGCACGAGGGCATGGAGCACCTCTCGCGCGGCATGCAGCAGAAGGTGGCGCTGGCACGCGCGCTGCTGACATCGCCGGTTCTCCTGCTCCTAGACGAGCCGACGACCGGTCTCGACCCGCGTTCGAAGCTCGAGGTGCAGGACTTCATCCGCGAGGTCTGGACGTCGCACGACGCCACGATCTTGCTCTGCACGCACGATCTCCGAGAGGCGGAGGTCCTTGCCGACCGTGTGGGCATCCTCGACCGCGGGCGACTGATCGCGCTCGATCCGCCGGATGCCCTCAAGGACGAGTTCGACGCGGACACGCTGGAGGAGGCGTTCTTCGCCGCGACCGGGCGGGCGTTCGAGGAAGAAACGGACGAAGACGCTGAGCGGGGGGTGTTCGCGTGAGCGAACAGCACCCGCTCGGGGGAAGGGCTCAGGGAAACCGGGAGGTTTCCCGCCTCTTTCTCTTCGGTAGACGCGGCGATCTCAGCGCCGTGTTTGCCGAAGCGATCCTCAAAGAAGGGAGCACACGAGGGAAACATGGTTTCCCTCGTGGGAGCGGAGCGCAGCGAAGCGACGGGAGAGGTGTCTTTGCATGAGAGAAGCAGCCGCAACCATGCGCAGCGAGTTCATCGGCCTCTACGGGATGGTCGAGCGCAACTGGTACCTCATCAAGCGCTACGCCTGGTGGGAGATCGCGTTCTTCTTCTGGACGGCCGCGAACACGCTCACGATCGTCTTCATCGCGAAGGGCGTAGAGGCGACGGGCGGCCAAGTCAATCTCGACGAGCTCACCACCATCCTGCTGATCGGCGCCGTGATCTGGTCCTACCTCGGGATCGTCTTCGAGCTGCTGATCGAGACAGTCGCCTGGGAGCGCTGGGAAGGAACGATCGAGTACACGTTCATGGCGCCGCTCAGCCGGGCGGTGCACCTGCTCGGGACCGGCATCTTCGCGATCGGCTATGGGATCGTGCGCGCGTCGATCGTCTTCGTCGCGATCGCGGCGTTCTTCGGGCTGCACATGCCGAACGCAAACTTCGTCTCGGCCCTGGTGCTGATCGCGGTCGCGTCGATCTCGTTCGTCGGCATCGGGATGATGACCGCCGTCCTGCCGCTCATCTCGCCGGAGAAGGGCACGCAGTTCGGCTACGTCGCGCAGGGCCTGATGCTCGTCGTCTCGGGCGTCTACTACCCGGTGTCGGTCCTGCCGCAGTTCATGCAGTGGATCGCCACGATCTCGCCTGCGACGTACGCCCTGCGGGGCGAGCGCGCGGCGATCCTCGATGGGGCGACCGTGCCCGAGGTCTGGGGCGACATCTGGCCCATGCTCGTCATCGGCGTCATCTCCGTGCCGCTCGGAATCTGGGTCTTCCGCCGCGGCGAGCTTCACGCCAAGAAGCACGGCAAGCTCAAGCGGTCCGGCTAGACGCGGAGGCGCTCGAGGCACACGCGCAACCCCTCCCGCCAGTGGGGCAGCTCAGGCGCAGCTTTCTCGCTGCGAAGAACGGCGTTCACCGGACGCGGAGCTGGACGGCCGAGCTCATCGCTCGAGATCCGGCGAACGCGTGTCTCGAGCCCCGCGTCCTCGAAGATCGCCTCAGCGAACTCCGCCCATGTGCAGTCGCCGGCGGCCGCGAGGTGCCAGATGCCGTACGGCCGGTCGAGCAGCTCGTGGGTCGCGGCGGCAAGGTGACCGACGTACGTCGGCGCGGTTCGCTGATCGTCGACGACGGCAACCTCGTCGCGCTCGCGGCCGAGGCGAAGCATCGTCCGGACGAAGTTCGTCCCAGTCGGGCCGTAGAGGCCGGACGTGCGCACGATCCACGCGTCTTCGCCGACCGCCGCCTCTCCGTGGAGCTTCGTCCTCCCGTAGACCGAGAGCGGATTCGGTGGGTCCGACTCGACGTACGGCTCGCGCTTCCGTCCGTCGAACACGTAGTCGGTCGAGTAGTAGACGACCGGCGCGCCGAGCTCGGCGACCTGACGCGCACCGCCGACGTTGACCGCGGCAGCTCCCTGCGGATCGTCCTCGGCGCCGTCGACGTTCGTCCACGCCGCCGCATGGAGGACGACATCCGGCACCTCGAGCGGCGGCGAGGGGAACGTCACGTCCCACTCCGCATGGGTCAGCGCCAAGGCCCCGGGAAATTCGTCCCGGAGCGCGCGGCCGAGCTGGCCCCCGGCGCCGGTGATCAGGACGCGGTTCGGTCCCGTTCTGACAGGATCGGCGATCTCGTGCTCCAGAGGTCGATGACCCGCGGGTCGTTCCAGGGCAGCCAGTGCTCGTCGGGATCCGCGGGGTCGTACTCCTGCGTGACGTGGTAGAGCATCAGCACGTCCGTCAGCGCCTCGAAACCGTGAGCAAGGTTGCCGGGCATGTAGATCGCAGCGAAGTTCCCGTCGCCGATGTCCTCGCTGAACGTCTCGCCGCTGTCGCGGTCGAGCGCGACCACTCGAGCCCGCCCCTGCAGGCAGACGAAGAGGTCGCTCTGCCGTTCGTGGTAGTGAAGGCCGCGAATCGTTCCCTGACGCGAGAACGATACGTTCGTCTGACGCAGCGATTCCGGCAAGCGGCTCGCCCGTGCGATCTCTGCGAGCCAGCCGCGCTCGTCGTCGAAGCGCCGAAGAGGAATGACCTCCGGCCGGTTCACTGGTTGTTGGCGCCGTGCCTGCGCACGAAGTCGTTGACCTCGTAGTACGCGTCGATCGACTCGCCGGCGTCCCCCCAGAAGCCCCCGAGCACGTCGTACTCCATCTGCCCGCGATCGACGTACGCGTTGTTCACGTCCGTGATCTCGAGCTCGCCGCGACCCGACGGCTCGAGCGAGGGAACGACGTCCCATACGGTCGCGTCGTAGAAGTACACGCCGGTGACGGCGTAGTCGCTCGGCGGCTCGTTGGGCTTCTCGACGATCCGGACGACGCGGTCGCCGTCGAGCTCGGGAACCCCGAGGTGACGCAGGTGCTTTGGATCCTCGACGCGCGAAAGGAGGATCCGCGCGCCGCTCTCCTGCTGCTCGAAGTGCTCGACAGACGGCTTCAGCGAGCGCTCGACGACGTTGTCGGCGAGCATCACGACGACGCGGTCGCGATCGACGAAGCGCTCGGCCAGCGCCAATGCGTCCGCGATCCCGCCCGCGCGCTCCTGGTACGCGTAGAACAGACGGTCGATCCCGTAGGAATGCCCGTTCCCGAGCAGCCTGAAGAACTCGCCGGCGTGCGTCCCGCCGGTCACGAGCATGAGCTCGGTGATGCCGGCCTTGACGAGGGCCTCGATCGCGTAGTTCACCATCGGGCGGTCGTAGATCGGCAGGAGGTGCTTGTTGGTGATGCGCGTGAGCGGATGCAGGCGCGTTCCGCTGCCGCCGGCGAGGATGACGCCCTTCATGACGGTGCGATGCTAAAGGGACTCGGGGCCGGACCCCGCGCGCCGAGGCTATTTCCCTGCGGGCCTGAGCGCGGGGCTTCGCGGAGCGAGCGGCGAAGGCTTGACGCGCACGACCCGCGCGAGCGACGCCGGAAGCCACCAGTTCCAGCGCCCGAACATCGCCATCAGGGACGGCACGAGCAGCGCTCGCACGATCGTCGCGTCGACGAGGATGGCGACCGCTAGCCCGAGGCCGAACTGTTGTAGCCCGACGACTGAGCCCGCGACGAAACCGCTGAACGCGGCCACCATGATGATCGCGGCCGCCGTGACGATGAGACCTGTGCGCTCGAGGCCGTACGAGACGGCGCGCACGTTGTCGTGCGCCTCGTCCCAGGTCTCCCGCATCCTCGTCACGAGGAACACCTCGTAGTCCATCGACAGACCGAACAACATGGCGAAGAGGAAGATCGGAATCCAGCCTTCGACCTGTGAGAACTGGTACAGGCCGAACAGGGACTGACCCGCTCCCCACTTGAACACCGCCACGAGGATGCCGTAGCTCGCTGCGACCGACAGCAGGTTGAGCAGCACTGCCTTGAGCGGCAGCACGACCGACCGGAACGCACGCATCAGCAGGAGGTATGTCAGTACCAGGACGGCTGCGACGAGCCACGGAAAGACGCTGTACGAACGCGTCAGGAAGTCCACCCCCTGCGGCGGGCCTCCACCCGCGAGCACGCGCGCCGTCTGCGGGAACCCGGCCGCCGGAATGAGGTGGTCGCGGAGCCGGTGCACGAATTGTTGCGAGGGCTCGTCGCCGTACTCGTGCTTTCCCGCCACGATCATCTGCGCGTAGCGTCCGGTCGGGTCGACGAAACGACGGCTCAGTCCCGTCTGGACGAACGCGACCTCCGGATCGCCGAGCAGCTCGCGCCGGAGTGGTTGTGCCGCCGCGAGGACCTCGGGTGAACGGACTCCGCCGGGTCTGCCGGTGTCGAGCACGAGCTGCGTCGGCGACAGCCCTCCGGGGCCGACGGCCGCGCGCAGGACGTTCAGCCCGCGCACGGACGACGGCGTCTGCGGAATCCCCTGCGCCGAGCCGGGCGTCAAGTGCAGGTCGTACACAGGCACCGCCGACGCCACGAGAATCGCGGAGCCGAGCGCGAAGAAGAGCAAGGGACGGCGCATGATCGCGCGCGCCAGCCGTGCCCAGAAGCCGTGCTCGACGTCGGGGCCGGCGAGGTGCGGCAGCGGGATGTGCGCACGGCGGCGAAGCCAGTCCGCGACGTGCACCCGGTTGGTGCCGCGTCGCCCGTAGACGGACAGGAGCGCGGGCTGCAGCGTCGCCGCCGCGAGGATCGAGACCAGAGGAATCAGGAAGCCTCCGACTCCCATTGAGCGCATGAACGGCAGCGGCATGAACAGCAGGAGCGCCAGGCCGATCGCAACGGTCGCGCCGGAGAAGATCACCGCACGGCCGGCGGTCGCCATCGTGCGCAGGATCGCGTCGTCCTTCGAGCCGCCGTTGCCGAGCTCCTCGCGGAAGCGATACACGATGAGAAGCGAGTAGTCGATCGCGATCCCGAGGCCGATCAGCTGCACGAGATTCGTGACGTACGTGGCCATCGTCATGTAGTGCGCGACGATGTAGACGATCCCGAGCGTCCCCGTGATCGTCGCCGCGGCGAAGAGGAACGGGATCGTGGCCGCAAACGAGAGGCCGAAGACCGCGAGCAGCACGATAAGGGCAATCGGAAGTGCGATCGACTCACCTTTCGCCAGATCGCTGCTGAAGATCGGGTCGAGGTCGTGCTGGATCGCCGGCTGTCCCGTCACGTACGCCTCGACGCCCGACGGCGCGACGAGCCGACGGCGAATGTCGTCCGTGTAGTTCTTCGCGTCGGCGAGGTTCAGCGTCGAGAGGATGCTCCCGTACACGACGCCGCTCGCCGTGCCGCGCAGCGCGGTCGCCTGGCCGGTCGGCACGGCCTTCGCCGCTTGTTGCAGGCTGCGCTCGAGCTTCGGTTCGACGCCGGCCGTCGCGTCACGAAGCTTGTAGACGACGAGGAACTCGCCGTCGCTCCGATCGCCGAAGTGCTGCTGCAGGATCTGGCGCGCGCGCTCGGAGTCCGTCCCCGGCACGGTGAACGTGTTCGAGAGGAGGGGGCTCAGCTTCGAGCTGCCATAGCCGCCGGCGAGCAGGACGACGAGCCAAAGGCCCAGAATCGGCCAGCGGAAGCGCAGGACGATGCGGGTCCAGCTCGCCACGTCTGAACAGTAGAGGCGAGGGGTACCTTAAGGCGATGGACAAGCCCAAGCGTGATCTAGAGAGCGCTGCCGCGGAGATCGAGCAGCTCTTCGCGGACCTCTGGCAGGTCTTTCCCTTCTCGCGCGGGGTGCGCCGCGTCTACCGGCCAGAGGTCGACGTGTACCGAACCGACGAGCCGCCCTCGCTCATCGTCGTCGTCGAGCTGCCGGGCGTCGACCCGAACGAGGTCCAGCTCGTCGCATCTCCGCGGGCGCTGCTCGTGGCCGGTCACCGCCACCGTCCCAAGGACTTCGGCCAGTACCAACAGATGGAGATCGACTACGGACGGTTCCAGCGGCAGGTGACGCTTGCCGAGGACGTCGATCCCGACGAGGCAACGGCCACGTACGAGCGGGGGATCCTCACGGTCCGCCTGCCGATCGCACCGAAGCCGGCGCCACGCGAAAGCATCTCCATCGAGGTGACGACGCGGTGAGCGAAACTTCCATCGACCTCGAGGAGCGCCCGGACGAGATCGCCTTTCCTGCGGCGCTCCCGGTCCTGCCCCTGAAGGAGACCGTCGTCTTTCCGGAGTCCGTCACTCCCCTCGCGATCGGTCAGGAGCGGTCGATGAAACTCGTCGAAGAGGTCGTCTCCGGCGATCGCCTGCTCGCACTGGTCACCGTGAAGGATCCGGCGGTCGAGCAACCGGGTTGGGACGACCTCAACCGCGTCGGAACGGCGGGCGTGATCCACAAGATGATCAAGGTGCCCGACGGGACACTCCGCATCCTCGTGCAGGGCACGCGCCGGATCGAGCTCCAGGAGCCGATCCAGAGCGATCCGTACCTCGTGGGCGAGTTCGCCGAGCTGCCGGACGAGCTCGAGGAGACGCCCGAGGTCGAGGCCCTGACGCGCAACGTCCAGAACCTGTTCGGGCGCGTCATCGGCCTCGTGCCCTACCTGCCGGAGGAGCTCCAGCTGGCCGCTGCCAACGTCGAGGACCCGAGCGCCCTGTGCAACCTGGTCGCGTCGACGCTCCGCCTCAAGACGGAGGAGAAGCAGCGCCTCCTCGAGCTGACGAACGTTGCGGTCCGCCTGCGAGAGGTCGCGGCGATCCTGAACCGCGAGCTCGAGGTCTTCGAGCTCGGCTCGAAGATCCAGTCGCAGGTGCAGGAGGAGATGGAGAAGGGGCAGCGGGAGTTCTTCCTCCGCCAGCAGCTGAAGGCAATCCAGGAAGAGCTCGGCGAAGGCGACGCCGATCAGGCCGAGGTCAACGAGCTTCGTTCGCGCCTCGACGAGCTCGACCTTCCCGAGGAAGTCCGCAAGGCCGCGGAGCGCGAGCTCGGGAGGCTCGAGAAGCTGCCGTCCGCCGCCGCGGAATACGGCGTCATCCGCACGTACCTCGATTGGCTCGTGTCGCTTCCCTGGAACCAGAGGACCGAGGACAACCTCGACCTCGAGCACGCGCGGCACGTCCTCGACGAGGACCACTTCGACCTGGAGAAGGTCAAGGAACGGATCCTCGAGCACCTCGCCGTGTCGAAGCTGAAGAACGACGTTTCGGGCCAGATCCTCTGCTTCGTCGGGCCGCCGGGCGTCGGGAAGACGTCGCTCGGCCAGTCGATCGCCCGGGCGCTCGAGCGTAGGTTCGCGCGCCTCTCGGTCGGCGGTGTGCGCGACGAGGCCGAGATCCGGGGCCACCGCCGTACCTACATCGGGGCGATGCCGGGCACCATCATCCGGACGATCCGCGACGCCGAGTCGATGAACCCGGTCGTGCTGATCGACGAGATCGACAAGATGGGTAGCGACTTCCGCGGCGATCCGGCGAGCGCGATGCTCGAGGTTCTCGACCCGGAGCAGAACAAGACCTTCCGCGACCACTACCTCGACCTGCCCTTCGACCTCTCGAAGGTGCTCTTCATCTGCACGGCGAACATGCTGGAGACGATCCCGAGCCCGCTCCTCGATCGCATGGACGTGATCCTGCTCTCGGGCTACACGGAGGATGAGAAGTTCGGCATCGCCAAGCGTTATCTGCTGCCGAAGCAACTCGAGGCGCACGGGCTCAGCGGCGATCGCGTCAAGGTCACGGACAACGCGCTCCGGCTGATCATCCGGGAGTACACGCGAGAGGCAGGCGTCCGGAATCTCGAACGGCGACTCGCCGACGTCCTTCGCAAGGCTGCGCGACAGATCGCCGAAGGGAAGACGCGCGCCGAGACACTGCGGATCGACGATCGCCGCGTCCGGTCCTGGCTCGGCCCGCGCCGCTTCGAGGGCGACGTGCGCAGGCGCACGGCCGACCCGGGTGTGGCCACCGGCCTCGCGTTCACGACCGTCGGCGGCGACGTCCTCTTCATCGAGGCGACCGCCTACCCGGGCAAAGGGCGGTTGACGATCACCGGCCAGCTCGGCGAAGTGATGCGGGAGTCCGCACAGACTGCGCTCTCGTGGGTACGCGCGCACGCCGAGCAGCTCGGCGTCGATCCGCAGTGGTTCGAGGAGCACGACGTGCATGTGCACGTGCCGGCGGGAGCGGTGCCCAAGGACGGGCCCTCCGCCGGAATCACGATCGCGACCGCAATCGCGTCACTCGTGCGCAATCAGCCTGTTGCAGACGACGTGGGCATGACGGGCGAGATCACCCTCACCGGGCAGGTGTTGCCCATCGGCGGCATTCGTGAGAAGACGCTTGCAGCACAGCGCGCGAGACTGAAGCGCGTGATCCTCCCGCGTGAGAACGAGCCCGACCTCGAGGAGCTACCGCCGGAGACGAAGCGCGAGCTCGAGTTCATCCCGGTCGACTCGATCGAGGACGTGCTCGCCGCAGTCTTCGACGGCGCCACCCGGCCCGAGAAGCGTCAGGTCAACTTGAAGGTCGCGAGCAGCCGGTCGCACGCGCGCGTGTCGCCGTCGCGCTCGTAGCGGCAGAGCAGCAGGTACTCGGTCTTCCCCCTCAGCACGAACGCGATCCGCTCGACGAGCCGCTTGCCCTCGTGCTCGTACTCGATGTCGTATCTCCGCGCCCGGCGGCCGCCGATCGTCACCGTGCGGGGGTCCGAGAGCTTTCCTTTCTGCTGGCTCGCGACCGCGGCTGCGGCACGGTCCAGCTCCTCGACGACCTTGTCCCAGAGGTCGGGCCGAAAGGCCCGGATCAGCGGAAATCGTGTGACAGAGACGACGGCGAGACCCTCCGAAACGGAGATGCTTCGCCCGCTGCGGACGAGTTGCCACGAAGCGGGCGCAGAGAACGAGTAGCCTGTTCCCCGAACGGGACGCTCCGTCGTTGCCGCGTTGCTGCCGCCGCAGCCGGCCGCGAGCGGTAGCAATGCGACGAGAACCGCCTGTTTGCGAGGATTGACGCGGGGTACGAATCGCACAAACGAACGAAAGGACAGCTGGGGAATGGCCAAGACGACGGACAAGGTATTGGAGCGGGCCGGAAGCGCAAGGCCTTACATCGAACGCGCGTTCAAGGACGAGGAGGTGCGCGAGAACGTGAAGAACGCGTTCGACTCCGCACGCTCGGTCTACAACGACCTCCTCGGCGGGCGTGGCGCCATTCCGGTTGCGACGCGAGTCGCAACGGACAAGGAGATCCAGGAGCGGCTGAAGGAAGCAATCGACGAGCTCCGCGAAGCGGCCGCACGCGTCCAGGGGAAAGAGGACCACACCGCCCGTAACACCCTCCTGCTCCTGACCGGCATTGCGCTCGGGATCCTCTTCAACCCGTTCTCCGGGGCGCAGACGCGGAAGTGGGTCTCCGACAAGCTCTTCGGCTCGAGCGACGACTTCACATACCAGGGCGGGAACTCGGGCGCCGGGTCGGCTCCCCCGGCAGTCCACTAGACCCGAGGCGGATCGGCGCCGACGCGGCGCGGCTTACTTCGGGGAGAAGTCGTCCCCGCCCGCGGTCGGCGCGCCGGGCGCGCTCATCGCCCGCTGAAGCGAGCCGGGAACGAGGCCGTCGGCGCTCGAGATGTCGTTGGCGGCGAGCAGGATCGCGCCCGGCTTCGGTGCGTTGCCGAGGCTCCGGCCGGGCGCCCACGCCTCGCCGCCGGCGAAGGCAACGTCCTGAAGGTGCTGCCAGGCGTTGAGGTACGAGGTCGGGTTCACGACCCCGTCGTAGCCGAGGTAGAGGAGGCTCACCGGGTGGATCTCGAAGTGGAGGTGATACGGCGTCCCGCGAGCGTCGCCCGTGTTGCCGACGAAACCGAGGACATCTCCCGCCTTCACCTTGTTCCCGTTCACCGCGAGCGGCGTGAACGCAGACAGGTGCGCGTAGTAGAAGAGGTTCCCCTGCCCGTCGCGGAGCCACAATCGGTTGCCGCCGATCGGGTTCCAGCCGACTGAGAAGACGACACCCGACGCACATGCGAGGACGGGCGCGCCGAGCGGGGCGAAGATGTCGTCACCGTGGTGCCAGCCACCCGAGACGTCCCCTCGCGGCGCTTTGAACGTGTCCCCGAACGACGAGGGGCCGTAGACCGGGAAGACGTACCCGCCGGCGGTCAGCTTCGGCGTGATGTCGGGAGGCTCGAGTACCGGCGGCAGTCCCGGAGTCGGCTCGGGCGCCGGCGCGGTCGTCGTCTTTTCCCCGGGTTCGGTCGTGGAGGTCCTCTTCGGCGGCGGCGGCTTCTTCGTCACCGGAGGCGGGGGCGCTGCCTCCGCCGCAACCTCGGCGTACCCCACGACAATCGTCGTGCCGGCGGGCAGACCGCCGTGATCCGCGGAGATGCGGATCTGTAGAGCCGTGACGCTTCCCCGGTAGCCCGCCGAGGCGCTGCCGCTCACGCCACCCGCGACCGCGGTTAGCGATCCCCAGTCGGCCAGGGCAACGGTCGCGCCGGGAGCGACTGCCTGCCCGAGCGCGACGAGCCCGGACACCGTCGATCCGTTGACGTTCCCGTTCCCGGCCCCTGCACGAGCGTCTGCGTGCGCCTGCGCC
>JBKPDB010000030.1:0-51202 GCA_046727655.1 Actinomycetota bacterium | reverse complement strand
TGCCGTCGACGCGAGCCTCGACGACGGCGGGCCGCGGCGCATTCAGTCGTCCCGCGGAACGAACAGCGCGCGCGTCTCCGGAATGCGTGACCACGGCGCGACCTCCACGACCTGGTTGACCGAGCCGGAACCGGTGCTCGCACGCACCTGGCGCAGGCCCTCTCGCAAGCGAACATCCAACGCCTCGCCTTCTGCAGGCACGAGCTCGAGCTGCTCGCCGTCGTGCTCCGTCAGCTCGACTAGCTCGAGCCGTAGCTCGAGGACCGGCGCAGGGAGCTCGGCCAGCTTCGGCGCCAGCGCCGACTTGAGGCGATCGGGCTCGGTCGTCGCGTCGCGGAGGGTCACCGATCTTCGCCACGACCCGCCGCCGACCACTCGAGCCGAAAGCGCGACCTTGCGGACGAAACGGTCGGCGCGTTCGGGGCGCGCCATCAGCGTCTCGAGCAGCGCAACGAACGCGCGCCGCAACGTCAGCTCGTTCCCGACCGCCTCCGGAAACTCCAGCGCCTCGACGATCTCCGCCGGCGGACGGCGCCCGCGGATACGTCCGGTCTTGCCGCCTCTCGCCAGGCCCCAGGCGCGCCGGCCGTCCGGCCCCAATCGTTCGGCGACGGCGCCACCCGGGAGCCCAGCAAGCTGTCCGACTCTCTTCACGCCGAGCTCGTGCAGCTCTGCGCGGCGGCGCGGCTCCATCGGCACGAGCTCGAGCGGAAGCGGTGCGAGGAAATCGGCCAGCCGGTCGTCGGAGACGACCAAGATCTGCCCGGGGCGCGCGACGTTCGCCGCCGCGAGCGCGGCGAACCGGCGCTGCGCTACGCCCGCGCGTGGATCCCAGGCAGTCCCCACGGCGGACAGCGCGCGCTTGAGCGCCGGCTCGAGCCCGCCGTACAACCTCTCCACTCCACGCGTCTCGAAGTAGACGCATCCGATCCCCGCGGGATCGACGGCGAAGCCGGAGTCTTCGAGCGCGCGCAGGATCTCCTCCCACGCCTGCTCGGCCGCCGCCGGGTCCTGCTCGACGAGAACGAGCCCGGGACACGTCGCCAACGCTTCGCCGAGTCGCATGCCCGGACGGACGCCGAGCCGCTCCGCTTCCGCCGTCACGGGCCCGAGCAACGGCTCCGTCCCGGCCGCGGGGGAAAGCGCCGCCGGCCTCAGCGTCAGCCCCGGCTCCTTCCGCAGCGCAGCCCGCAGCTCGAACCCGGGAATGAGGACGCACGCGATCATGGGAACGTATGTTCTACACGAACACGTGTTCGCAGTCAAGGGATCTTCGCAGCCATGCCGAATCCGGTCTATCCATGCGCGTCAGGGCGATCTGTGCTCTGCCCGTTGTTCTCGCCGCGGCCGTCTTCGCCCCTCAGGCCGCCGGCGGTAACGCGGGCGTCGCTGCTCTGCAGGTCGGCCTGCAGGCGCGTGGGCTCTACAAGGGCCCGATCGATGGGATCAATGGGCCCGGAACGGCGAAGGCCGTCCGGCGCCTGCAGAAACGCGCGCGCATCCCGGTGGACGGCGTCGTCGGGCCGCAGACGCGCAAGGCGCTCGGCCACTTCGGGCGGTACGCACTCGGCAACCGGCCGCTGAAGCGCGGCAACACCGGCTGGGATGTCGCCTCGCTCCAGTTCAGGCTCGCCGAGCACGGTTTCCCGTCCGGGGAGTTCGACGGGGTCTTCGGTCCCCACATCGAGGCGGCACTGCGCCGGTACCAGGAGTGGTCGACGCTGGCGCCCGACGGCGTCGCCGGCCCTGCGACGCTCTACGCGCTCACGGGCCCGGTTCCCTCGATTCCATTGCCGCTCGCCTGGCCGTTGACCTCGCCGGTGCTCGGGGACCCCTTCGGGCCGCGCGGCCACAACTGGCACGCGGGGATCGATCTGCCCGCGCCGCTGGGGACGCCCGTCTATTCAGCGCGATCCGGTCAGGTCGTGTGGGCCGGCTGGCGCGACGGCTGGGGCCTCCTGGTCACGGTCGCGCACGGCAGCGGCGAGCGGACGATGTACGCACACCTCTCTCGCATCGACGTCCGCGTCGGAGTCTGGGTCGCACAGGGCGTCCGCCTCGGCCGCGTCGGCGCGACGGGCCATGCGACCGGTCCGCACCTGCACTTCGAGGTGCGGGTCCGCAACGCATCCGTGAACCCCCTCCGCGCGCTGTCCAATCTGTAGAGGCTCAGGAGAACGTCACGAGCGCGGCGTCCATGTCTTTCGCTCCCGCCACGCAGGCTCGCCGAGCGCCCGCCTGCAAAGCGCCGCACCCCCGCTCGCGGAAGGTCCCGTTGGTGACGACCGCGAGCGTGCGTCCAAGCCACTCGTAGCACCCGTCCCGAACGCCGGCGCTGATGCGAGCGCAGCCGCGGATCAGCCGCAGCTGCTGCGACGGACTTCCTGCCAGTGCCTGGTCGGGAACGCCGCGCACGCACGCTGCGGCATCTTGGCCTCGGAGGCCTACGCAGAGCCGCATCTGGTCGAACGGATTCGACGACACGGTAAGCGCCGCAGCGCTCACGCAGCCGAAGCGCTGCAGGCCACGGAGCCCGCGACAGTGCGCGACGAGCTCACGGGGCGTGCGGATCGGCACCATGAGCGGCTTCTCGAGGAAGTAGCGGTACCAGCACGGCCTGATGTAGGTGAACCGTCCGTCGCAGACGACCCGCGGCGAGGAGCTCGCGCCACGCAACGGCACCGTCCCGTCCGCGCCGCGGAACGAGATCCAGTAGTCGTGGAACGCTCCCTGCGCGCAGTCCGGCGCGTACACGGGCCGCAAGCGTCGGCACGCGGCGACTGCTTCTCGCAGCTGCCCGTGGTAAGCACGCATAAGGGCGTGACCGAGCCCGTGCACGCAGGTGTAGGCGCGGTACCTCGTCGGCAGCTGCGCGCACGCGTGCGCCGCGCTCGCGCCGCCAGAGCGAATGATCTGCGGCCCGAGATACATCACGAGGCCCATCCCGAAACCGGCGGAGCAGTTCGGGTTGTTCGAGCGCGGGACGTAGCGCTGAAGCGTCGCCAGCGTGAGGTGATGCGCCCGCGCGTAGTCACGCCCGACCTCGTGCATGAGGACGTGACAGCTCGCCTCGATCGTCCCTCCCAGCTTGTCGACGCGACGGTCGATGCGCGGCAGCTCGGCTGCGGGGTCCCGAGACGCCTCGATGTCGTTCCGCAGCAGCCGCACGTAGCAGTGGTACTGCGCCTCGACGTTGTGGATCTGCGTGCACTGCCAGAGCCACGGCTTGCCGCTCGCCGCGGCAGCGTGAGTCCCGCCGGCGAGGAGCAGAGCGAGGCCCGCGAGGACGAGCAGTCGTTTCATCTCAGCATTATTTCTGCAGCGCCGCCCACTACCCCGACCAAGCGCGGTACGACGTCCAGAACACTCTCACGGGAGCAGAAGACGATGTCCTCCTCGAGCCCCGGAGGGCCGTACGTCCGCGCGTTCAGCCCAGCCAGCGCCGTCGGAAACGCACGAGCGATCACGTCGGCGGCAGCGGCAGGATCGTTCCGCTCCTCGACCCGCAGGAGCTGGACGATCCGTCCGGCGCAGTAGGCGTCGTCCAGTGCGAACGAGCCCTTGAAGCCCGCGCAGACGACCGCGACGTCCTTCCGTTGTGCAGCGCGGGCGACGGCCTCGAGATTGAGCAGGCTGCCGAGGACGACCGAGTCGCAGCGCCGCGCCGTCTCGAGAATGGCGCGCGTTCCGTTCGTCGTCGACAGGATGAGCGTCTCGGCGCGGGGCTCCAGGAATTCGCGCGGCGAGGCGCCGACGTCGAAGCCTTCGATCCGGACGGCGTTGCGCTCGCCGCCGAGCAGCGAATCCGAGATCTCGGTACGCAGCATGCGTGCCTCTTCGATCTCGGCGCAGCAGAGGACGCGCTTGTAGCCCGACGCCAGCGCCTGCGCGATCGTCGACGTTGCCCGCAAGACGTCGACGACGATGCCGAGCTCCGCAGGAGGCGCCTGCTCCGGGGTGAAAGCGACCGCGACGCGCATCCGGCCACTACGCTACTTCGCACGTGACGGAAACCGTTCAGAGGACCTGCTACCGCCATCCGGACCGGATCACCGGCCTGTCCTGCTCGGAGTGCGGGCGGCCGATCTGCACCGAGTGCATGACGATGGCACCGGTTGGAATCCGCTGCCCGGAGCACTCCGGGAGGGCCCAGGGCGTGGAGCGCGTGACGCACGGTGTCCGCCGCGCGAGCTTCGAGGGCGTCGGTGCGAAGGTGACGCGGGCGCTGATCGGCCTCAATGTTGCCGTCTACATCGCCGAGCTTCTCCAGGGGAGCGGCGTCAATGCGAACCACGGCTCGATCTACCAGAACGGCGCGCTGATCGCGAACGGGGTGAAGTTCGGCGACACGCTCGTCGGCGTTCCCGCGGGCACCGGCTTCCCGAATCTCGTCGGCGTCGCACACGGCGAGTGGTGGCGGCTCGTCACGTCGATGTTCCTGCACTACGGACCGTTCCACCTGCTGCTGAACATGCTGGCGCTCTACTGGTTCGGCTCGCTCCTCGAGCAGCGCATCGGCTCCGGCCGCTTTCTGATGCTCTACTTCGTCTCGGGGCTCGCGGGAGCTGCGGGAGCGCTGATCGCGGCGCCGACGACGCCGACCGTCGGGGCCTCAGGCGCCATCTTCGGCATCCTCGGCGCGGGCCTCGTGCTCGAGCAGCAGCGGGACTACGTGTTCGGCGGCAGCGCCCTCGGCATCATCGTGATCAACCTCGTGCTGACCTTCTCGATCCCGAACATCTCGATCGGCGGCCACATCGGCGGGCTGCTCGGCGGGATACTCGTCGCGCTCGGCCTCACGAGATTCGGGCGCGGCCACGCGGCGTACGGCCGCACAGGGGTTGCCGGCATCGTGACGATCCTCGGCGTCGGGCTCGCCTCGGTCTTGATCGCCTACTGGAAGGCGAAGGGGTACGCCTAGCCGAAGACCCAGCGCGTCGCGTTGCGCGGGAAATCGGGCTCGGTCCACGTCTGTGCAACCCGCGGCCTGAACACGAAGACGCTGTGCTCGGCGCGCGGGCTCTCGATTCGGTACCCGTACTTCTCCTCGTAGAGGTCGATGAAGCGCTCGAGGGCAGCGTTGTCGCTGGGCCACTCGGCTTCGCCCTCGAGAATCACCGTGTCGTCGCCGCTCTCGAGATGGATCACGATCCGCGGGTCGCGCGCGAGGTTCCGTCCTTTCACCGAATTCGGCGCTGTGCTGAACCACACCGCGTCGTCCAGCCACACGCCCCAGACCGGCGCCGCGTGCGGACGGCCGTCGCTCCGCGTCGTGCAAACCCAGTAGTTGCGCGCCGACGTGAGCTGCTCGACCGCCCACCTCCAGGGCAAGAGCTCGGCACCTGACGCGTCGGTCGGGACGCCGTACAGAGGCGGCATGCGCGGAGCTTCAGGCGTCGGCTCGCCCACCGCCGTCGAGAGTACAACTCCGGCGTGGCCATCGTCATCGTCGACGGGGAGAACGTGCGCCGCTCGTTGTGGCCGAACATGCCGCGTCCCGAGCTGATGGAGCGCTCGCGCGCCTGGGGCGACAGGCACGGACACCGCGTCGAAGTCATCTGGGAGGGCGCGGGTACCGCGGACGACGAGATCGCGCGTCTCGCTACAGAGCTCGAGGGTGAGCTCTGGATCGTGACGTCGGACCGCGGCCTGCGCGAGCGCGTCGCGGGTCGCGCCGAGCGGGTCATCGGCGGCGGCTCGTTCGCACGCGAGCTCCGGGCCGAGTAGGTCAGACGATCGTAAGCTCGGGCTCGAGCTCGAAGAAGTCGCCGACCCGCTGCACCTCCGTCTCGAGCGCAGCGCGCTGCGCTCGCGTCAGCCGTTTACCGGGAGCAACCCGGAGCTCGATCCGCTTGCCGCGCTTCTTCCGTTCCCAGAGCCCGGCGGCCACGCCGTCGACGAGAATAAAACGCACGCCGGCGGGCCCTTCGTAGCGCCCGCGCCCATGCGCTGCGACCTGCGCGCGAACGGCGTCCGGCACAAGCTGGTCGCGCTCGCGAAACCCCATGACGTACACGTCGTACTCGGGCAACAGGCGAAGGCTCGACTTCGGCTTCGGGAACTCGAGATCTCCTGACAACACCGCCGCTCGACGGCCCTCGACGTCCACTTCCTCCAGCTCGACCGCCATCGAATCGAAGAGCGCACGCGCTTGTGCAGGCGTGAACTGCGGGGACGAGAACCATTCACCGAAGTCCTTCGCGGTCACCGGCCCATACGCGTGGAGAAACCGGCGGCAGACCTCGCGGAGAGCCTGTTGTTCGTCGACCTCGTTCCAGTCGGCGACCCACTGATCCGCCCGCGCGAGCGTGACCTTGTTCCCCTTCGGCGGGCCCTGGCAGAGGTCGGCGCCGCCGAAGAACGCGAACCCGGAGAGCAGACGTCCCTGTGCCTCCGGGCGAACGCGCTCGGCGACGTCTGCCGCCAGTTCTTCGCGCAAGAGGCACCGGCCGTTCAGCGCGTCGAGCACCGCCTCGCATACCTCGGCGACACCGTCCGGCCCGAGCGCCGGGTGCAGAACGCCTTTGGGATCGACCCAAGGGTCGAGCTTCGGCGGCTCCGGCGAGACGGCCCGCCGTGCGGCGACCCAGAGCGACAGCTCGTCCGCCGGGTGCAGGTGCAGCGTCCCGCGCAGGGTCCATGCCTTCACGAGCGCGCGGTCGCGCCAGAGTGCGTCGCGAACGTCCTGCTGCGTGACGCCGTCGACGCGCGCCGCGAGTTGGAGCTCCGCCGAAGCTTGAACCTGTGCGTGAACGCCGCCGACGCGGCGCACGACGTCCACGACGTCCGCGGCCGACGCGCGTTCCGTCAGCGAGCTGCGGGCCAGGCGCCGCGCGCGCACGTCGTCCCAGGTCAGAAGAATTGTCTGCGATCGAGCAGCTTCCCGCCCTTCAGCCAGCCGAGGCGTCCTCGCTCGATGATCTGGACGTGCGCCGCGCCGGGATCGTCCTCACTGTGCTCCTCGCGGTACTTCGTGAGCCAGGAGCGCACGTCGTCCTCTGAGGCGACCTTCGCGACGCGCTCGCCGTCGACGAGAACCGCGTAGTCGGTCATCAGCCGCCGGCCGCGGCGTAGGCGACGGTGCCGCTCTCCGCGAGCGCGGCCTGGGCGGCGGCGAGCCGTGCGAGTGGCACGCGATACGGGGAACAGGAGACGTAGTCGAGGCCGAGCTCGTGGCAAAACGCGACGGACTTCGGCTCGCCGCCGTGTTCGCCACAGATCCCGAGCTTGAGGTCGCCTTTGGCCGAACGGCCGCGCTCCACGGCGATCCGCATCAGGTCGCCGACGCCCTCGACGTCCAGGGTCTCGAAGGGATTCGCCTCGAGCACGCCGTCCTCGAGATAGTGCGTGAGGAACTTGCCCTCGGCGTCGTCGCGCGAGAAGCCGAGAGCGGTCTGCGTCAGGTCGTTCGTTCCGAAGGAGAAGAAGTCGGCCTCGGCGGCGATCTCGTCGGCGCGGATGCACGCACGCGGGAGCTCGATCATCGTCCCGCAGAGGTACTCGACGTCCCGCGCTTGTTCCTCGGCGGCCCGAACGGTGAGCTCCCGCAGGCGGCGTAGCTCCTCCTCGAAGCCGACGAGCGGGTGCATGATCTCCACGAGCGGCGCCTCCCCCGTCCGTTCCTTCACGGCGGCCGCGGCGGCGACGATCGCCCGCACCTGCATCTCGTAGATCTCGGGCCACTGCAGGCCGAGCCGGCAACCGCGCGTACCGAGCATCGGGTTCGCCTCCTGCAGCTGGCGGATGCGCTGCCGCATCCTGTCGTCGGTTGCCTGCTCGGGCGAAGGGAGGAACTCGTGCAGCGGCGGATCGAGCAGGCGGATCGTCACCGGCAGCCCCGCCATCGCCTCGAAGATCGCCTCGAAGTCCCCCTGCTGCATCGGCAGCAGCCGCTCGAGCGTCTTGCGGCGGCCGGCCTCGCTGTCCGCCATGATCATCTCGCGCACCACGGGAAGGCGGTCCTCCGCCATGAACATGTGCTCGGTCCTGCAGAGACCGATTCCTTCGGCGCCGAACTCGCGTGCCTTTGCCGCATCGTCGGGCGTGTCGGCGTTCGTGCGGACCTTGAGGCGCCGATGCCGGTCTCCCCAGGAGAGGATCGACTCGAGATCGTCGTTCACCTGCGGAGGGACGAGCGGAACCTCGCCGATGATCACCGCGCCGGTGCCACCGTCGATCGTGAGCACGTCACCTTCGGAGAGGGTCTGACCCCCGAGTGTGATTGTTCGCGCCTTGATGTCGATCGAGAGTGCTTCGCAGCCGGCGACGCACGGCTTCCCCATGCCGCGGGCGACGACGGCGGCGTGCGACGTCATCCCGCCGTGCGCCGTCAAGATGCCGGCGGCGCGGACGAGACCGTGGATGTCGTCGGGCGTGGTCTCCCAGCGGACGAGGATGACGCGCTCGCCCGCCCTGCCGCGCTCCTCGGCCGTGTCTGCGTCGAGCACGACCTTCCCGGAACCGGCACCCGGAGAGGCGTTGAGCCCCTTCGCGGCCGTCTCCCACTCCGCCGTCGGGTCGATCATCGGATGCAGCAGCTGCTCGAGCTGAGACGGATCGATCCGCACGACGGCCTCCTCCTGTGAGATCAAGCCCTCGTCGACCATGTCGACGGCGGCCTTCACCGCTGCTGCCGCGGTCCGCTTCGCCGAGCGCGTCTGCAGGAGATAGAGGTCGTTGTCCTCGACCGTGAACTCGATGTCCTGCATGTCGCGGTAGTGCTCCTCGAGCCGGCGCATCGTCTCGAGCAGCTGCCCAAATGCATTCGGAAGCTTCTGCTCCATCTCGCCGAGCGGTTGCGGCGTGCGAATCCCGGCGACGACGTCCTCGCCCTGTGCGTTTGCCAGAAACTCGCCGTACAGGCCGGATTCGCCGGTTGACGGGTCGCGCGTGAACGCCACCCCCGTTCCGGACTCGTCGCCCTTGTTGCCGAACACCATCTGGACGACGTTCACGGCCGTGCCGAGGTCCTCCGGAATGTTGTACGTGCGCCTGTACACCCGGGCTCGCGGCGCGTCCCACGAGTCGAAAACGGCGCGCACCGCGTGGGCCAGCTGCTCGCGTGCGTCTTGCGGGAACTCGGCACCTGTCTCGTCGCGGTAGATCTGCTTGTAGCGGTCGATCACCGCGGCGAGGTCGTCCGCGGCGAGGTCGCTGTCGTGCTTCACGTCCTTCGCACGCCTTGCGTTCGTCAGCGGCTCCTCGAACCGATGCGCGTCGATCCCGCCGACGACCTCTCCGTACATCTGGATCAGGCGGCGATACGAGTCACGCGCGAATCGTTCCTTGCCGGTGCGCGCGGCGAGCCCCTCGACGGCCTCGTCGTTGAGGCCGAGGTTGAGAATCGTGTCCATCATCCCCGGCATCGAGATCGCGGCGCCGGAGCGGACCGAGACGAGCAGTGGGTCCCCTGCATCGCCGAACTGCTTGCCGGTCCTTTCCTCGAGCGCGTCGAGGTGTGCGTCGATCTCCGACTCGAGACCCTCCGGCAGCACCTTGCCGTTCTTGAAGTAGGCGCGGCACGCGTCCGTCGTGATCGTGAAGCCGGCCGGAACCGGGACGCCCATCCGCGTCATCTCGGCGAGTCCGATGCCCTTGCCGCCGAGAAGCTCCCGCCCGCCGTCGGAGGGCTCATCGAAGTCGTACACGTATCGCGCGCCGCCCAAGGCGCCGAATCCTCTCACAAATCCCCTGCAATACTCGACGTCGTGCCCGGACGTCAGATCCTCGCCATGGGGGGGTCGCCGGACGACACCCTCCTCGACCACCTGCTCGGGCTGGCCCGCGGGAGCCGCGTGCTCTACGTCCCGACCGCAGGCATGGAAGAGGCGAGCTTCGCGGTTGCGTGGTACGAGCGCCTGCGCGGCCGCGCACAGATGACGCACCTCCACTTCTTTCCGTGGCCACCCGCCTCCCTCCGAGAGGTCGCGTTGGAACACGACGTGATTCTCGTGACAGGTGGAAACACGGCCAATGCCATCGCGATCTGGCGCGCACATGGCTTCGACGAGATCCTCCGAGAGGCATGGGAGCAGGGCGTGCTGCTCGCCGGCTGGAGCGCCGGGATGATCTGCTGGTTCGAGCACGGCGTCACCGACTCGTTCGGCCCCGATCTCGCGCCGTTGGAGTGTCTCGGCTTCCTTCCCGGCAGCGCGTGTCCGCACTACGACGGAGAGGAACGACGGCGGCCGGTGTACCAGCGGCTGGTCGCCGACGGCTTCCCGGCGGGCGTCGCCGCCGACGACGACGTCGGGCTGCACTACGTCGGCACCGAGCTCCGCGAGGTCGTGACGAGCCGCGACGGCGCCGGCGCCTACCGTGTGTCGGCAGAAGGCGAAGAGGAGCTCGACGCGCGACTGCTCGGCGTCAGCCGTCGCAGCAGGGAACGCGCGGGCGGCCCTTGATCGGGGCCGCCAGGCTCCTAGATCGGGGAGAGACCGCGACCTAGAGATCGGCGAACCGGATGAGACTCCACTGAGCCTCGCCGACCGTCGCCCTGATCCATGTCTGCACCGCTGCCTGGTCGACGCGGTACATGAAGTCCACCCCCGCGGCACCACTCGTTCAAGCCGAAGGAGTTGACCGCGACGATGATGTCGGTCGTGCTGTAGAGCAGCGGCCCGCCCGAGTCGCCGCTGCACGTCCCGCCGCGGCCGTTGCCCGGGTTGGCGCTCGTCTGCACGTTGAAGCCATCCGTGAGGTTGCTGTTGAGGTTCACGAGCTTCTCCGTCGCCATCAACCGCTTGCGGAAAGAGATGACCTTCGAGTCGACGGGACTGTTCCGCGTGAGTCCGTAGCCGGAGGCCGTGAACGTCGTGTCCTGCTGGCCGCGGCGCTTTGCGAAGCGATCGAGCGCGCCGACCGTCGCGAGCGCCGCGTAGCTCTTCACGAGCGACGCCTGGTTCGTCTGCGTGATCGGCTGGTCGAGGATGACGAGGCCAACGTCCTTCGTGTTTGGGAACCCCGCCGGATAGCCGAAGTTGAAGAGGTGACTCGACGTGAAATCGCTGGATACGGGATAGCCGCTCGGCGCGGGGGTCCCGGTGACGGGATCGAACCCCACTCCGGCGTCCTGCTGGAACCAGAGGCGCGCGTGCGTAGCCCCCGTCGTCGCATCCGTGCAGTGACCGGCCGTCAGGAACACGCTCGGCGTGATCAGCGAGCCCGAACAGCGATGCGTGAACTGGTCGTCGGCGTCATAGAAGGCAATGAGCCCGATGTACGTATGGACGTTGTCGTCCTGGAAGTTGCCCGTGATCGCCCCGGCCGGCGCGGCTCCGACCGCGAGCACGCCGATGACAAGCGCTGTCAGCGCGAGAACCCTGCGAAAGTTTCCCTCCTTGTCGTTGACCCCACCCGCGTCCCCACGCGGGCGGCCGCAAGTATAGCTATCTCTATCTGTTTTGCCTAGACCGCAGATCGGCGAGCCAGGCAAGCGCACGGAGCCCCAGCCAGAGCGGCGTGAGCAGCACGTAGAAGATGAGGTCGGCAACGCCGAGCGTCACCCACCAGATCGCCCATCGCCACCACGGAATCGGCGGCTTCGGCTTCACGTAACCCTGGCGGCCGCCGCATCGGCGCGCCGGCTCTCGACCGTCCGGAGAATGCGCTGCGCGGTCTCCTCGATCGAGAGCTCGGAGATGTCGATGACCGGGCAGCCGAGTCGACGGTGGAGCGACGCCGCCTCGTCGAGCTCGTCGTAGATCTCTGCGAGCTCCGCGTAGCGACGGTTGTTCGTGCCGAGGTTCCGCACACGTGCCCGCCTGATGTCGGCGAGGCGGTCGGCGTGAATTGTCAGACCGACGACCTTCGCAGGATCGATCTCGAACAGCTCCTTCGGCGGGTCGATTCCTTTCACGACGGGGACGTTGGCGACCTTGTGGCCGAGATAGCCGAGATAGATGGACAGCGGCGTCTTCGACGTGCGCGAGACGCCGACGAGGACGATGTCCGCTTCGTCAAGTCCTGCCCCCACTCCGTCGTCGTACTTGACGGCGAACTCCATCGCCTCGATGCGGCGGAAGTACGCCGGATTGAGCGGCGCTCGCGAACCGGGCGTCATGCGCGCAGCCTGACCAGAGACGCGCGCCACCGCGTCGATCGGATGGCCGAGGACATCGCAGTAGTGGACGCGCGCACGGCGGCAGAGCCGACGCATTGCATCCCGCAGCTCGGGATCGACGAGCGTGTACACGACGACGGCCGCGTGTCCGCGCGCGCTGCGAACGGCGCGCTCCAGGTCGTCGACGGTCTCCGCGCGCGGGTGGCGAACCTCTTCGAATTCCTGCTCGGGAAACTGTGCCTCGAGCGCCTGGACGAGGCGCGCGGCGGTTTCACCGGTTGAGTCAGAGACGATGTGGAGCTCGACGGGCGGTGGCATTCGAACTGGAGGCTAATTACTCTTAGAAAAGTCTTAACGCGATTTTCCCGTTACATGATTGCTGTCATGGGTACCGTGGGGGAATGAGTAAGCCTCGCTTTGCGCTGCTCACGATTGGGCTGGCGATATTGGCCGTTGCCGCATCGGGCACCGCAGCTGCAAAATCGAGTTGCGCGACGCGCCTGATCGCAGACTGGCAGGACGGTCGGATCGACCGAACGTATCCTGTGCCGTGTTACCGCGAGGCGCTCGCAAGCCTTCCAGAAGACGTTCGCGTCTACTCGACGGCGACGAGCGACATCACGCGGGCGCTCCACGCGCGACTCGCCTCTTCGCCCAGGCGGACAACGGCCGCGACTGCCGGAGGCGGCGGTGGCGGCAGCGTGTCGACGCTCGTCGTGCTGGCGATCGCCGGCGTTCTCCTGGTGGCTGCTGGATCGTTTTCGCTGGCCAGGCGCTAGCCCGACGCCGGCGAGATAACGTCCGGCCCATGGCCAGGACGACGGGCGAGCCGGTGACGATGGACAAGATCGTCTCCCTTGCGCGGCGGCGCGGCTTCGTCTTTCCCTCGTCCGAGATCTACGGCGGGCTCGGATCGACGTACGACTACGGACACTACGGCGTCCTGATGAAGAACAACATCAGGGAAGCATGGTTCGACGCGATGGTCCGAAACCGCGACGACATCGTCGCGATCGACTCGGCCGTCATCCTCCATCCGCGCGTCTGGGAGGCCTCGGGGCATGTCGCCGGTTTCACGGATCCCCTCGTCGACTGCCGAACGTGCAAGCTCCGGTTCCGCGCCGACAAGCTCGAAGACTCGAGCTGCGGTCGCAAGCCGAGCAAGCGGCCGGGCGAGACGCCCGACTGCGACCTGACCGAGCCCCGGCAGTTCAACCTCATGTTCGAAACGACCGTCGGGCCGGTTCAGGAAGAAGGGTCGCGCGCGTTCCTGCGACCGGAGACCGCGCAGGGAATCTTCGTCAACTTCAAGAACGTCCTGCAGTTTGCGCGCCGCAAGCCGCCGTTCGGCATCGCGCAGATCGGCAAGTCGTTCCGCAATGAGATCACGCCGGGGAACTTCCTCTTTCGCGTACGCGAATTCGAGCAGATGGAGATGGAGTACTTCGTGCCGCCTGCCGAAGCCGAGCAGTGGTACCGCTACTGGATCGACGAGCGGCTCAACTGGTACCGGCGCTACGGCCTACGCGACAGCAGGCTCCGCGTGCGCGAGCATTCCGCCGAGGAGCGGTCGCACTACTCGCAAGGGACGAGTGACATCGAGTACGACTATCCCATCGGCTGGTCGGAGCTGGAAGGCATCGCCAACCGCGGCGCGTACGACCTGACGCAACACACCGAGTACTCGACCACAAAGCTCGAGTACGTCGGCAGCGACGGCGACCGCTACGTCCCGTACGTGATCGAGCCGGCGGTGAGCATCGAACGCATCATGGTCGCGCTTCTCGTCGACGCGTATGACGAGGAGATCGTGGCGGAGCGGGAGCGCACGGTTCTGCGCCTCCACCCGCGGATGGCGCCCGTCACGGCTGCCGTCCTGCCGCTCATCGGCAAGAGCAACGAGATGGTCGAGACATCGCGTTCCCTGTACGAGGATCTGCGACGGCGCCACACCGTCGAGTACGACGACAGCGGAGCGATCGGCCGGCGCTACCGGCGCCAAGACGAGATCGGCACGCCCTGGGCCTTCACGATCGATGAGCAGACGCTCGAGGACGAGACCGTCACGGTTCGGGATCGCGACTCCCTCGCGCAGGAGCGGATTTCGATCGACGGCGTCCGCCGATGGCTCGATGACGCGCTCGAGCGCGACTGGCAAACGCCGAAGGGCCAATGACCCTCACTCGGAACGGGCCGGCGAGCTCGAGCTAAGCGCTGCGCAGCGAGCGGAGCCGGAAGTTGCCGAAGTACTCGTACGCGGCGGTGATGACGGCGAGCGCGTCGCGCGCGGCGCGGTCGGTGAGACCGACGTCGCCGGCTTCTGCCAACGGGCGCGCGAGCAGCGACTCGATTCCTGCGATGCCCGCCGGGGATAGCCCGAGCGCCCCGTCTGCGCACTTCCGGCAAACCGCTCCGCCTGCCTTCGGCGAGTAGCCCACGAGCTGCTCTCCCTGTGTCCCGCAGTCCGCGCAGCTCGTCAGGTGCGGGAGATAGCCGGAGAGCCAGAGCAGCTTGAGCTGAAACGAGAGCGCGAGCGAGTCGAGTGCGGGCCGCCCTGCCCTCGGCTCGATCTCGTCGAGGAGGTCGAGGAAGCGGACGAGGGCCTGGAATGCACGCTCGTTCGCCTCCTGCTCGGTGAAGAGGCGCAGCATCGCCTCCGCCCCGAGCAGCCCGACGCCGAGTCGATACGGCTGCTCTCGAGCGGCATGATGCGAGCGCAGGAGAGCCGCTCCCGTCACCGTCTGGAGCTCCCCGGAGCCCTGATGCAGCATCAGCTCGACGTGCGAGAGCGGCTCGAGCCGTCCACCGAACCGCGACTTCGTCTTGCGGATGCCTTTGGCAACCACACCGACCCGGCCGCGCGCGAGCGTGTAGAGGTGGAGGACCCGGTCTGCCTCGCCGAAACGGAGGGAGCGGAGCACCACCGCCTCGGTCTTGTAGGAACGTCCGGCCACGCCCGTCCAGTCTAGTTTCGGCACCGGCAGCAGAACCTTCAGGCGCTTTCCGTCGTTACAACGTCAGTGAGCAGGATTCGCGTCTACACCACGCGCTGGTGCGCCTATTGCGTCCGCGCAAAGGCGTTGCTGGACGACAGAGGCTTCGCGTACGAGGAAGTTTCGCTCGACGACGAACCCGCCTTCCGTCAGAAGCTCTTCGACCTGACCGGCAGCTGGACGGTGCCGCAGATCCTCATCGACGGCCGGCCGATCGGCGGCTACACGGAGCTGTGGCGCCTCGACCGCGAGGGCCGGCTCGCCGAAGAGCTCGCGGCGTAGGGCCCGAGTCGCTGACACGCGGGGCAGTACCAGGTGCCGCGACCGGCCACGCGAATCTTGTCGATCGGCGTGCCGCAGCGCGCGCACGGCTCTCCCTCGCGGCCGTAGACGCGGAACGCCTCTTGCATTCGGCCACGGCGTCCGTCCGGCGTCGCGTAGTCCCGCAGGCTCGCGCCTTGCCGGGCGATACCCGCCCTGAGCGCTTCCTTGATGCCGCGCGTGAGGCGGCGAGCGTCATCCGGATCGAGCCCGGCCGCGGGACGAAGCGGGTGGATGCGCGCGCGCCACAACGCCTCGTCGACGTAGATGTTCCCGAGGCCGGCCACCGTCCGCTGGTCGAGCAGGGCGGCCTTGATCGGCGCGCGCCGACCGGCGAGGCGGGCGCCGAGCCAGCGCGAGGTGAATGCGCGTCCGAGCGGCTCGACGCCGAGGCGGCCGGCGAGGTACGGCTCGACCTCGTCGGGCTCGAGCAGGTGCCAGGTGCCGAAGCGACGGACGTCCTTGTACGCGACGTCCGATCCGTCGTCTAACCTGACAACAGCGCGTCGGTGCGGATCGTCGTCAGGCGGTCCCCCCACGGCGTGCCGCAGAGATCCCGTCATTCGGAGGTGCATCAGGAGAGCTCGACCGGATTCGAACCGAACAACCAGATACTTGCCTCGACGTTCGAGCGAAGCGACACGCTCGCCCTCGAGCTCCGCCGCGATCGCCTGCGGCTCGAACGGACGCACGAGCCGCGGGTCCCGGATCTCCACCTCGTCGAGCCGCCTGCCGACGATGCGGGGCTCGAGTGCGAGACGGATCGTCTCGACCTCGGGCAGCTCGGGCATCAGGCGATCGTCTCGAGGATGATCGGCTTCGTCGGCGGCGGCTCGTCGGCGAGCCGGTATGCGGCGAGCACGTCGGCGGCCGCTGCCCGTGCGGACGCGTCGTCTCGTGCGTGTACCTCGGCGATCACGTCTCCCGCAGCGACTGCACCGCCCCGCTTCGTCAGGCAGCGGATGCCGACTGCGTGATCGATCGCGTCGTCCTTGGTCCGCCGTCCGGCGCCGAGCCGGAGCGCAGCCAAGCCGATGTCGACTGCCCCGATCGCCTCGACGATGCCGCTCCTGTCGGCGACGACGTCCCGCACGACAGGCGCGGTCGCCAGCGCGTCTTCGGATGGGTCCCCACCCTGCGCGGTGATCCAGCGCTGGTACATCGCGTGCGCGGAGCCGTTGGCGATCGTCGACGCCGCGCGCTCACGAGCAGCGGCCTCGTCCAGCTCGAGATCGGAGAAGGACAAGAGGTGGGCCGCTGCCGCGAGGACGAGCTCCTCGAAGTCACGCGGTCCCTCGCCGCGGAGGGTTGCAATCGTCTCGCGGATCTCGAGGGCGTTTCCCACCGCGTGCCCCAGCGGCTGATCCATGTCCGTGAGCATGCAGGCGACCTGCCGGCCGGCGTCGCGTCCGAGCTCGAGCATGAGCTGCGCGAGCTCGCGGGCATCTTCGACGCGCTTCATGAAGGCGCCGTCGCCAACCTTCACATCGAGAACGATCGCGTCCGCCCCGGCCGCGATCTTCTTCGACATGATGCTCGCTGCGATCAGCGAGACGTTGTCGACAGTCGCCGTGACGTCGCGGAGCCCGTAGAGGAGCTTGTCCGCGGGAACGAGGTTCACGCTCTGGCCGATGATCGCGAGCCCGACGTCGCGCACTTGCGCGACGAACTCGTCCGTCGTCAGCTCGATCCTGAAACCGGGGATGGACTCCAGCTTGTCGAGAGTGCCTCCAGTGTGACCGAGACCGCGACCGCTCATCTTGCCGAAGGGAACGCCGCATGCCGCAACGATCGGGCCGACCGCGAGCGACGTCTTGTCGCCGACACCACCCGTCGAGTGCTTGTCGACGACCGTCCGCCCGACGGCGGAGCCGAGCGCGATCGTCTCGCCGCTCCGGATCATCGCGTCCGTGAGCGCGAATGTCTCGGCGCCGTTCAGCCCTCGGAAGTAGACCGCCATGCAGAAGGCGGCGAGCTGATAGTCGGGAACCTCGCCGCGCGCGTAGCCGAGAATGAGCTCCGCGATCTCCTCCGGCGCCAATCGTTGGCCGTCGCGCTTTCGGCGAATGAGCTCCGCTGGGTGGATCACGGAGGAGAGGTCAGCGCTCGACGATCGGCTGGCCCGGAATCCCGCGAGATGGAGCCTTGCCCCCGAGCCAGGCGTTCACGGTCGCACCCACATCGGCGAACTCACCGCTGTGGATCCGTCCGCCGGCGTTCTTGCCTTCGACATACGCGAGCAGGAGTGCGTGCTCGCGGGAGTGATCCGTCGACGGCGTTGTCGGGTCGCAGCCGTGGTCCGATGTGAGGATCAGCAAGTCGTTCGGCCGTAGCGCGTCGAGGAGATCGGGTAGCCGCCGGTCGAAGTCCTGGAGGCAACGGTGGAAGTTCTCGGGGTCGTTCCTGTGCCCCCACAGCATGTCGGTCTCGACGAGGTTCGTGAAGATCAGCCCGTCGTCGAGCTCGCGGAGGAGCTTCTCGGTCTGGGTGATCCCGTCGACGTTCGACTTCGTCGGATGGGAATCGTCGATGTCCTGGTTCGCAAAGATGTCGGCGATCTTCCCGACGCCGTGCACCTGCATACCGGCGTCGCGGACGAGCGTGAGGTAGTTCGGCCGCCTTGGCTCGAGCGAAAAGTCATGGCGGTTCGCCGTGCGCTCGTAGTTCCCCGGGTCGCCTATGAACGGGCGGGCGATGACCCGGCCGACCGCGTGCTTTCCGGTGAGGCTCTCTCGCGCGATCCGCGAAGCCCTGTACAGCTCGTCGAGCGGAATCGTCTCCTCGTGAGCGGCGAGCTGAAACACCGAGTCGGCGGACGTGTAGACGATCCACTTCCCCGTGCGCTGATGCTCCTCGCCGAGCTCCTGAATGATCTCGGTGCCGGACGCCGGCTTGTTGCCCAGCACGCCGCGCCCGGTTTGGTGCATGAAAGGATCGATCACGTCGTGCGGGAAGCCGTGCGGGTACGTCGGCATCGGCTGGGGCGTGACGACGCCCATGAGCTCCCAGTGGCCGGTCGTCGTGTCCTTTCCCTTCGAGCGCTCGACGAGACGACCCGCGACCGCGGGGGCGCCGGCCTGCGGCGGGCAGCCTTCGAGCGGCTCGACGTTGCCCAGACCGAGCGCCTCCAGGTTCGGAAGGTCGAGGCCGCCGACAGCGCGAGCGACGTTCCCGAGGGTGTCCGAACCCTCGTCCCCATATTCGGACGCATCCGGTAGCTCGCCGGCTCCAACGGCATCGAGCACGATGACACACGCCCTCGGCATGCGGGCTATTCTAGGTCGGTCATGATGGACGTCCTCGGACTGCTGGCGATGGTCGTGTTCTGCGTATGCGTTATCTCGCTTGCCGCGGGCGTCACTTGGCTTGTGGTCAGGTACTCGCCCGCGAAGCGGCCCGAGCAGGCGAGTCAGACCTCGTAACGGCTCAGACGGGCGACAGAGGCAGGGTGTCCTCGAGTGGGTGGTAGTCGAGCCCGTGCGCATCGGCGACCGCTTCGTACGTGACCTTTCCGTCGACGACGTTCACGCCGCGGGCGAGCGCCGGATCACGTCCTACGGCCTCCGGGAGGCCGTAGTCGGCAATCTGCTCGACGTACGGAAGGGTCGCGTTCGTGAGCGCCTTGGTCGAGGTGATGGGCACGGCGCCGGGCATGTTCGCGACGCAGTAGTGCGTCACGCCGTCGACCACGTACACCGGCTCGCTGTGCGTCGTCGGACGTGAGGTCTCGGCACACCCGCCCTGATCGATCGCGACATCGGCGAGCACGGAGCCTTCCTTCATTTCCGCCACCATCTCGCGGGTGATCAGCTTCGGCGCGAGTGCGCCGGGAATCAGCACTGCGCCGATCACCACGTCGGCCTCCTGCACGGACTCTTCGATCTGCAGCGACGAGGACATGACGAGGCTGACGCGTCCGGAGAGGATCTCCTCGAGGTGTCGCATGCGGTCGAGCGAGCGCTCGAGGATCGTGACGCTCGCGCCGAGCCCGAGCGCGATCACCGCGGCGTTGTAGCCCACCATGCCGCCGCCGATCACGACGACGTGGCCGGGAGCGACGCCGGGAACGCCGCCCAGGAGCAGGCCACGGCCGCCTTGCGGCTTCTCGAGGAAGTAGGCCCCGGCCTGAGCGGCGAGACGTCCCGCGATCTCGCTCATCGGAGCGAGCAGCGGGAGCGCACCTGCGTCCGTCTCGACCGTCTCGTAGGCAACGGCGGTGATGCCGCTCTCGAGCAGCGCTCGCGTGAGCGGCTCGTCGGCGGCGATGTGAAGGTAGGTGAAGAGCACGAGCCCGTCGCGCAGGTGACCGTACTCGGGCTCGATCGGCTCCTTCACCTTCAGGAGAAGCTCGCTGTCCGCCCACACGTCGTCGACGCTCGCCATGACGGCACCCGCCGCCTCGTACGCCGCGTCGGAGAACGCGCTGCCCTCCCCCGCACCCGTCTCGACGATCACGTCGTGTCCGCTCTGTCCGAGCTCGCGCGCTCCGGCGGGCGTCAACGCGACGCGATATTCGTCGGCCTTGATCTCTTTCGCGACGCCGATCTTCACGGCGGCTCACCCTACCGTTTCAGCCGCAAAAGGCACGCAATTGACACAAATCCGACGCTGACGTACCGGACGTTCGGCGCTATCGTCGCCGCCGAGGGAAAGGGGTCGACTCCCCCTCCCTTGGGTGGGGGCTGCGGCTTCGACGCCGCCGTGACGCGCCGCTCAGAGTTCGGCGCCGGCGTGCTTCTCGTGCACGAAGAGCAGCAGGCCCGCGAGGGTCTTCGCGTCCTCGAGCGCGCCGATGCGGTCCCCGAGCTCGTCGATGTGCCAGCGGATCAGCTCGAGCTCTTCGTCATCTGCCGGGTTGGCCGACCCGCGTTCGAGGTCTCGCGCGAAGAAGAGGTGCATGCGCTCGCGGCAGAAGCCCGGCGTCGTGTAGAAGACGCCCGCCTCGCTCCACGTCCCGCCCGTGAGGCCGGTCTCTTCCTCGAGCTCCCTCTGCGCGCACTCGAGCGGCGTCTCCCCCTGCTCGAGCGTTCCGGCCGGCAGCTCGGCGAGGACCGCGCGCACCGCCTCGCGCCGCTGCCGCACGAGCGTCACCATCCCATCGCGGTCGACGGCGACGATTGCGACCGCTCCGGGATGCTCGACGATCTCCCGTTCGTGCTCGCCCCAACGCTCGACCGTGACGTCGATGAGCTTTCCGTCGTACGCGACCCGCGAGGTGTCCGGTTTCATTGTGCGAAGCGTTCTACTAGAGCACGCTGCTCGGCATCGAACCACGGCGGCGTGCCTGCCTCCGCATTCGAGCGCACCCGGTCGGGATACCTCGACGCCGGAATGACGAGGTCGACACGCTCATCCGACAGCGCCCACTTCAACAACGCCTGCGCCCACGTCACGACACCGAGCTCGGCAAGGACGTCGGAAGTTGGATGACGGCGCACAAGACCGCCGGCGCCCAGTGGCCGCATCACGATCACCGCAACACCGAGCTCGGCAGCCAGAGGCAGCAGCTCGCGCTCGCACTCGCGTTCGAGTGGATTGAATGGAATCTGGACCGTCGTGAAGCGGCCGGTTCGGAGCGCATCCGCGAGCTCCTCGAACGCACTAGGCGAGTAGTGCGTCACACCGAGTCGCCCGATCCGGCCCGCCTCGTGCTCGCGCGCGAGCCAGTCGACATGGTCGCGCCACAAGACGAGGTTGTGGATCTGCTCGATCTCCACGCGCCCATACCACGCGAGTTGGTCCGCGTACTGCGCTCGCCCTGCCGCGACCGAGCGTGCCCAGATCTTCGTCGCGATCACCGCCTCGTCGCGCCGCCCTTCGAGCGCCACGCTCAACGAGTCCTCCGCGCCGCCGTACATCGGCGAGGAGTCGAGTACCCGACACCCCGCTTCGAGCGCCCCAGTGACGACCTCGCGTGCCATTCCCGTGTCCCTGTCGAACGTGTTCCACGTCCCGAGGCCCACGACCGGTCCGAGACGCCGTTCTTCCATCAGCGAAGGCGCTCGCCGGCGAGCCGACCGGCCGCGAACGCAGCCGCGAAGAAGAGCGGGTCTTCGTCCGGTCCGCGGCCCATGTGCGACAACGGCAGCTCAGCGCACGCGCTCTCCCACCCGTCGACGCCGATGTCCGCCCGCGGCTCGAGCCAGTCCGGGGCGTCCCAGCCCTCGGGCCATGCGATGGCAACGTCGCCGAGGCACAGCTCGAGCACCGCACGCGTGTGGTGCGAGGCGGTTCGGTGCCGCTCGCGCTCGTCCGCCTGCGACGCCCTCGCCGCGATCACCGGGAAACCGCCCAACGCGGCCGCTGCGTTCGCGGCCTCGGCCGCGGCGAGGCCGCCGTGGCCGAACGAGGTGGCCGTCCCGACGATCCCCGGGCCGACGGCGCAGACGACCGCGTCGTACTCCTGCGCCGCAGCCCACAGCAAGGCGGATGCCGCTGTTACGCAGTGCACCTCTCCGTCGACGCACGCACCGACGGCAATGGTCACGCTGAGCAGGCCTCGTCGCCGCAACGCACGCAATGCGTCCGAGAGAGACACCGGCAGCGCGCCGCCCGGAAGCTGCACGTACGCGACGCGTCGTCCCTCGCCGAGCCCCGCGCAGACCGGAGCGACCTGGCTGTGCAGCGAGCAGCAGACAACCGGCATGCCGGCGAGGCCCTCCGCGAGAGCGGCTTCTTCCTCGGCATGAATCACCGCATACTGCAACGGCGTGTACGGCAGCTTCATCACGTGCGCGCCGGGCGCCGGCGAACGTGTAAGTCCACGCGTGAGATTGGCGTAGAGGATGTCGAACCCGCCCGAGCCGAGCTCGAGCTCGCGCGCTTGGGTGTTCACAAGCACTTCGTCGCCGAGCGCGACGGCACCGGTCTGGCTGGGATACGCGACACACGGCGTGCCGTCGACCTCGATCCGCGCGAGGCCGCCGTTGCGCTCGAGCACTGCAGTGACGCGACCGCGCCTAAGTGTCAGCATCGCGCGCGACGTCCACGAGCGCGAGCGTGACCTCGACCATCCCCTCGAGATCGTCGACGGTGATGTGCTCGTCGGGCGTGTGGATGTCCTGCATCCCGTTGGCGAGATTGAGACATGCCAAGCCGCGCTCGTTGAAGATGTTGGCGTCCGCAGCACCACCGCTGAGCCCGTACGCGGGCGTGTAGCCGGACCGCTCGAGCGCAGAGTGCGCGATGCGAACGACGGCGTCGTCGCGCTTGAACCGGTAACCCCGATAGCTCTTGGACACCTTCGTCTCGACCTCGCAATCCTCGAGGCCGGCGGCGAACGAGAATGCATCGAGCATCTCCTGCACGAGCGTGCGGAGCTTCCGCTCGTCGTGCGACCGCGCCTCGGCCTCCAGCGTGCACCACTCCGGGATGATGTTTCCGGCCGTCCCGCCATGAATCGTCCCGACATTCGCGGTCGTCTCGTCGTCGATGCGGCCGAGCCGCAGGTCGGCGATCGCACGGGCCGCGGCCACTACCGACGAGCGCCCCTCTTCCGGGTACATCCCAGAGTGCGCCGCGCGGCCGTGAAATCGCACGTACATCGCCTGCGAGTACGGCGCGCCGAGAATGACATCGCCGATCGGCGCGGCCTGGTCGTACACGTATCCGATCCGCGCTGCAAAGCGTTCGTGGTCGAACGCGGTCGCACCGAGTAGCCCTACCTCCTCCTTCGGCGTGAACAGGAGCTCGACGCCGCCGTGCCGGCGACTCTCAGCGAGGAGTCGCCGGGTTCCGTCGAGCATCGCGGCAACGGCGGCTTTGTTGTCGGCGCCGAGGATCGTCCCGCCGGCGTTCCGGACGACACCGTCGTCGATCACCGGCTCGAGCGGTCCGTCCGGAGGAACCGTGTCTAGGTGTGCGCAGAGGAAGAGCGGCGTCCCCCCGTCGTTCGGCTCGACGCGGCAATAGAGGTTCCCCATCGTCGAGCCGACCCTGGAGCCGGCGTCGTCTTCGTCGACCGTGAGCCCGAGGTCGCGGAGATACCGGACGACGACGTCCGCGACCGCCCGCTCTTCGCCGGGCGGGCTCGGCAACGCGGCAAGCTCGAGAAAGAGATCGACGACCTCCGAGGGCATCGCGCGAGTCTATGCGGCGTCAGACGGGAACTGCGCCGACGGCGGAACGCTCGCGCGACCGCGCGAGCGCTGCACCGACGAACTCGCGAAAGAGCGGCGCCGGCCGGGTGGGACGAGACTTGAACTCCGGGTGGAACTGGCTCGCGACGAACCACGGATGTTCCGGCAACTCGACGATCTCGACGAGTCGCCTCTCCTGGAACGTCCCGGAAACGACGAGCCCCGCGTCGACGAGCCCCGGACGATAGTGGTTGTTCACCTCGTAGCGGTGACGGTGACGCTCGTGCACGACCGCCTCGCCGTAGGCCTCCTGCGCCCGCGTCTCGTCGACCAGCTCGACTGCCTGCGCGCCGAGCCGCATCGTGCCGCCGAGATCCTCGATCTCCTTCTGCTCGGGGAGCAGATCGATCACGGCGTGCGGCGTCTCGGGATCCATCTCGGTCGAGTTCGCGCCGTCCAGGCCGAGCACGTGTCTCGAGAACTCGGACACGGCGACGTGCATGCCGAGGCAGATGCCCAGATACGGAATCAGCCGCTCGCGCGCGACGCGGCAGGCGAGGATCTTGCCTTCCCAGCCGCGGGAGCCGAACCCGCCGGGGACGAGCACGCCGTCGACCTGTTCCAGCAGACGCGCCGCCTCCTCGAGCGACATGCCCTCTGCGTCGATCCAGCGCACGCGCACCGTGCAACCGTGGTACGCGCCCGCGTGCTTCAGCGCCTCGTGCACCGACAGGTACGCGTCCTGGAGCTTGACGTACTTGCCCACGAGTGCGATCTCGACGACCTCCTGGCTCTGCTGGATCCGCTCCGTCAGATCGAGCCACTCCCCGAGGTCGGCTTCTCCGGTCGGAAGGCCGAGCTTCTCGCACACGAGCCGGTCGAGCCCTTCGGCCTTGAGCCGCGACGGCACCAGGTAGACGTCGGCGACATCCGGGCTCGCGATCACCGCGCCCGGGTCGACGTCGGCGAACAGCGCGATCTTGTCGCGGATGTCCGCAGACAGCTCCTCGTGCGAGCGGCACACGACGATGTCCGGGTGAATACCGATGCGCCGGAGCTCGTTGACCGAATGCTGCGTCGGCTTCGTCTTCAGCTCGCCGGCGGCGTCGAGGAACGGGACGAGCGTCACATGGAGGTAGAGGACGTTCTCGGCGCCCACTTCCCGCCTGAACTGGCGGATCGCCTCCAGGAACGGCAGCGACTCGATGTCCCCGACGGTGCCGCCGATCTCACTGATCACCACGTCGGTCGGCGCCGAGACCGCGCTCGCCCGGATTCTCGTCTTGATCTCGTTCGTGATGTGCGGAATCACCTGCACCGTCGCGCCGAGGAACTCGCCCTTCCGCTCCTTGCGCAGCACCGAATCCCAGATTGCACCCGCCGTGTGGCTCGCAGCCCGCGTGAGGTTCTCGTCGACGAACCGCTCGTAGTGCCCGATGTCGAGGTCTGTCTCGGCCCCGTCTTCGGTGACGAAGACCTCGCCGTGCTGGAACGGGCTCATCGTCCCGGGGTCGACGTTGAGATAGGGATCGAACTTCTGCGCGCGCACCTGCAGGCCGCGCGCCTTCAGCAGGCGTCCGAGGGACGCCGCGACGATGCCCTTGCCGAGGGCGGAGACGACGCCGCCCGTGACGAAGACGTACTTCGTCGGGCGCGCAGCGGAGCTCACGCGCGACCCAGCCGATCGAGCCAAGCGAGCCCGGGCGTACGCTCGATCCAAGCGCCGAGGGACGTCCGCTCGCCGAGGATCGTGAGGCCGGCGAGGGCGCCGATCGCAACCCACTGGCCCCGACCCGTGAAACGCTTCACGGAATTCAAGCCTAGCAGCGCACCCAGCGCGTTCGACCCCGCGTCTCCGAGCATCGCCATCTCGCGAAGATCGTAAGGAAGCAGCAGGACGGCGATCCCGACCGGCGCGTCAAGCGGCAGCGCTGCCGTGAGGTACGCCTTCAGTGCGCGCCCCGGTCTCGTGTCGAGTTGGTTGAGGACGTTCGCCGCGAGGCCGACGAGGAGCGCGCCCGATATTCGTCTCGTTGCAAGCAGGCCGACCAGCGGGATACCGACGAGCTTGAGGACACCCGTCGTCCGACCGTGCCGGAGATGCGCTCTGAAGCCGCGTTCTGGCCCGCTCCACACGTCGTCGGCGAGGCCGAGCGCGCTGATCGTCGCAACCGCCGGACGGTGCGTCACGCCGACGGTCCAGCCGACGAGCGGCAGACGCAGGCCGTGGAAATTGACGCCGAGCGGCCCGCAGGCGAACAGCGCGTCCACCAGCTGACGTGCGCGGTGACTGAAGCCCGCGACGTCGCGACGAGTCGCTCGGTGAACGAGGTCGAGCTCGAGCTCAGCCACGCCGAGGCCTGCGCGCGCGGCGTCGATCGTCATCCTCACCTCGCAGCCGAAACCGGCCGCAAGCGGGAAGCATGTGCGCCGCGCCGCGGCGGACAGCGCGCGCTGGCCGGAGAGCGGCTCTCGTACGTGCAGTCCGGCAAGCAGCCGGATCAGTCGTCTCGCGGTGCCCTTCGCGATCCCGAAGCCGCCACCTTGGCGCTCCGTAAACGCCGCGACGGAGACGTCGGCCGGGACTTCGAGCAGCGGCCTGAGATCACCGGAGAGGTCCGCGTCGCACAGGAGCAGCGCACCGGGAGACGCAGCTCGCTCGGCCGCGGACAGCGCCTGGCCCTTGCCCCGACGCGGGAGCCTGAGCACGATGGCGCCGGCCTCCTCGGCGACGTCCGCCGTCGCGTCGCGCGAGCCGTCGTCCGCCACGATCACCTCCGCGGTCGGAAAGAGGCGTCGCAGCGTGCTCACCGTTGTTCCGATCAGCGGTTCCTCGTCGCGTGCGGCGACGAGAACCGTCAGCGGTTCATCCACTCGACGTCGTCGTGGGCGGAACCGTCGTGACGTTCGGTAGGAAGCCGTCCGTCTGGTCGCCGTCTCCGAAATCGCCGGTGATCGTAGGGTCTGCGAGCATCATCGCCAGCGCGAGCTTCCCCGTCTGCATGTCGATGTCGTTGACCGTCGACAGGTCGGCGTTCTGGAAGGCTTTGATGGACGAACCGTTGCCCTGGGAGACGTCGACGCCGACGGCCGGCGCACCGACGTCGCTGATGCCGGCATAGAGGCCCTTGACGAACCGCGCAGTCGCGCCCGTTTGCGCCGGAGCGGTGCGCGCGACGACGATCGCATCCGCCGGTTGCTTCAGCGACCCAGCCGTCTCACCGACGATGACGTTGTTGAGCGCGTTCCAGAGCGGGGTGTTCTTTCCGGCGGTGAATTCCTGTCCGAGCGCATGGCCGAGGTTCGTCAGTTGTTTGCGTCCTGCGTATGCGCCGAGGAATGGTCGCTTGGCGATCACCTGGTTGATCGCGCTGATATGGATGGGGACGTCCAGGTAGCGGATGCGAACGGGCTCACCGGAACCGGCATCGGTGAGCGTCTGCGTGATCTGCTTTCTGAGGTTGGTGTCTCCGGGGCCCACGAAGAGCACCGCGACGCGCTTTCCCTTCAAGCGGTCCTGCATCACGAGCTTGTACGTCTGCTCGACGAAAGCCTCGTCGGCGGCCCCCGTCTGCTGGAGCTCGTCGAGCTGCGCCCGCAGCGCGTCGCCGCGATCGCTGGCGCGCCGGAGGTCCTCCTGCAGTCGATCCCGCTCCGTGTTGCCGAGCCCGTGTGAGGCAAGCGCGACCCCGACGAGGAGGCCGATCACGAGCGCAAAGAAGACCGCGGCGAGCGACGCGACGTGGTAGCGGAGATCGAACATCGGCGGGCGAGCCTTACTTCTCGGCGGCAGTCTGGCACAAGGCGTGGAGCCTGGTCAGCGCGCGCCTCGGCAGCGCACGGCTCAAACCGAAGAGCCAAGGCGCTTCCACCTCGAGCACGGCGAGCGTGCGCTCCGGCCCTCGTGCCTCGAAACGCAGCTCTGCGTCGATGTGGTCGCCCGTGAGCGTCCAGCCGAACGCTTCTTGCGGCCGCACCTTCCGGACGAGCAGCATGCCGCTCGATGTGGCGCGGCGCAGCAGCGTCGGACGATCGACGCCGTGCACCTGCCACCGGGCACCTTCGGCCACGCCGCGACGATCGGGCGTCACGCCGGCGACACCGGGCCACCAGTCGGCGAAGTGGTGCGGCTCGGCGATGAATGCCCAAACGTCCGCCCGTGACGCCAGCAGCTCCCGGGAGGCGGTCACGCGCGGCATGCGCCGAAGGGTAGAGGCGCCTCGATCTACTGTGTTCGCAGGTACGTGAGGACTGCGTGGACACGCCTGTTGTCGGAGGCGTTCTCGGGTAACTGCAGCTTCCAGAAGATGTGCCGGATATGCGTCTCGACCGTCTTCGGCGCCACGAACAGCCGCTCTCCAATCCCTCGGTCCGTCAGTCCTTCGGCCATCAGGCCGAGCACTTCACGCTCCCGCGGCGTCAGGTCGTCGAGCGGCGAGCTGGTGCGCGCACGCCCGACCAGCCGTGCGATGAGCTCGGGGTCGACGACCACTCCTCCGTCGCCGACACGGCGGACCGCGTCGGCGAGCTGACCGCCGTCGAGTACACGGTCTTTGAGGAGGTAGCCGCATCGCTCTTCACCGCCGTCGAGTAGGCGCAGCGCGTACTCCGTATCGGTGTACTGGGAGAGGACGAGGACGCCGACGCGCGGCCACCGCCGCCGGATCGTCTCTGCGGCGACGAGCCCTTCGTCGGTGTGTGTCGGGGGCATCCGAATGTCGACGACGGCCACGTCGGGCATCTCGGCCTCCACGGACCGCAGAAGCTCTTCGCCGGACGCGACCTTCGCGGCGACGTCGAAGCGCTCGTCTGCCAGGAGGCGCGAGATGCCTTCACGCAAGAGAACGGAGTCGTCCGCAACGACTACGCGCACGGGATCTCGGCGTGAATGTGCGTCCCGCCGCCGACCGGGCTCTCGATCCGGAACGTGCCGTCGAGCGCCTGCACACGATCGGAGAGGCCGCGCAAGCCGGACCCACACGCTGGGTCGGCGCCGCCGACGCCGTTGTCGTCGATGTCGATGACCGCGCTTCCGTTTCGCCGGATGATGTTGACCCGGACCGAGGAGGCGTACGCGTACTTCGCAACGTTTGCGAGCGACTCCGACACCAGGAAGTAGGCGGCGGCCTCGGCCGGCTTTCCGAGGCGGGCTTCGGGGACGACGATCGCTACAGGAACCGTCGAACGTTCGGCCAGCGACCGCACTGCTGCGCCGAGACCCTGATCGGTGAGGATCGCCGGGTGAATGCCGCGGGCGAGCTCGCGAAGCTCGTCGAGGGCACGGCGTAGCTCGTCCTCGGCCTCGCCGAGTAGCTCAGCCGCACCGTTCGTTTCGGCACCGACCTTCGCGCGAGCGAGCTGGAGGGCAAGCCCGAGGCCGAGGAGGCGTTGTTGCGCGCCGTCGTGAAGGTTTCGCTCGAGGCGCCGCCGCTCGTCATCGCCGGCCTGGACGATGCGCGTCCGCGAGGCACGGAGCTCCGCGAGTTGTGCCCTCAGCTCTGCTTGGAGCCGTTCGTTCTCGAGCGCGAGGCGTGCGGCGGCGCCGGCGGCCTCGAGCAGCCCTCGTCGCTCGAGGAGGACCGGGTCGTGGACCAAGGCGGCGACGGGAGCCTCAGCCGGCCCGAGCACCGTGACCGCGCGGTCGGAATCGGGCGGCGGCAGCTCGAACGGGAGCCCGCGAGAGTCGACGTAAGAACCCGGCTCGGGCAGCCAGAGCGCAAGCTCCAAAGAGGGGTCGCCGAGCGTCCGCGCGAGCGCGTCGCGTACTGACCCGGGCGGCGTTCGCTCGAGCTCGACGACGAGGTCGGCGACGGCCGATCGAGCGGTGCGTCCCCAGAGCAGGCCGAGTCCCAACGAAAGGGGGATGGCGAGGGTGGCGAGGTTGCCGATCCAGAACCAAGGGGTGTCGGTCCATGACGTGCCGGACGGACCGTTCAAGACAAAGTCTGCGAGGGCCTGCGCCGCGGCGAAGAAGGCGGCAAGCGACAGCGGAAGGACGATGCGTCGACCACCCGGACTCGCGCGCACGAGCTTGCGGACGAGCAGGGCGAGGAAGGTCAACGCGAGCGGAAACACCACCACCCAGTCCAGAACGTCGGTCGCCCCCGTCGTGTCGTAGGACGCAACGTGAGTGACAGGTAACGCGCAATGGACCTCGACGCACTGCCAGAAATGCAGACGCGGGTCGTGGAAGAGGAGAAGCGTGAGGCCGTACAGCGCGGCATACGCGTAAGCCGTGCCGACCAGGTAACGCTCGAGTCTTGTCGCGAGGCGCCCCGTGGGATACGAGAGGGTCAAGTGCGCGAACAGCGGCACGGCCAGCTGGCTCGCCGCGAAAGCGACCGTGACCGGAAGCGCGTGGTTCCAGAAGATCCACTTCCCCTGCGTGAGAACGGCCGCGAAGGGAAACGCCGTCAGGAGCAACCCGGTACGGCTCCCGGGGCGCCGCTGCCATACGAGCACGCCGATCGTGATCGCGACGAACGAGATCGTGAAGTAGATGACGGCCCGGTGCTTGACGATCTCCGGCTGGTCGACCGGGCCGAGAGCCAGCGTCATCCCCGCGCACAACGCGCCACCCGCGACCCAGACCAGCAGACGAACGGCCTTCACGCCGCCTCGCCGATGAGCGTTGCGAGCGCCGCCACCGTCAGATCGCGCTTGCAGATGAATCCCTTGGCGTGCTCGGTGCGGACGAGCGATCCGAGATCCGAGGCACTCCTACTGGACGTGAGGACGACGAGGGGCCGCTCTGGTTGTTCGGCCAGCTCCTTCGCAACGGCGAAACCGCTCATGTCGGGCAACAGCACGTCCAACAAGACGACGTCCGGCTGGAGAGCCCGGACAGCGGCGATCGCAGTCGCGCCGTCCTCCGCTTCACCGACGACCACGTAGCCGGCAGAGTCGAGGAGCTTGCGAGCAAAGTGACGGAAGCTCGGGTGGTCATCCACGATGAGCGCCGTCGTTGACACAACCGGAATCGTCCCACAGGTCGACCGGCACTACCTCCTGGATTTCCCTGAACTTGCACGGCGTCAGGGAAACGCCTGACGACGGTTGGTTCCCGGCTTCCTACTGTCGAGCGAGCTCGCTCACATCGAACGAAGGAGGGAATCATGGGACACCGACTCTTCACAGGCGCAATCGCCACCGGCACGGTGATCGCGCTCTGGTTCCCGCCCGCAACGGCATCGGCTACTCCGGCGCGATCGACGCCGGCGGTGCCAGCGGCGGTGCCCGCGTCTCAGCCGATTCCGAGCAGGTCCCGCAGGCGGAGCGCGAGGTACTCGATCAAGTGGCGCAGCGCCGGCGAGACGAGGATAGCGACGGCGATCGCCAGGACGCCGCCGAGCGCTACGAGCACGAGCGGCCAGACCTCGACCTTGCGGCTCGCAAGGCGCGAGACGCCCTTTGCGTCGATCAGGATCTCACCGACCTTCAGTCGCGTGATGAAGGTCGACGACATGCCGGCGCGATTGCGTTCCAGGAACTCGATCAGGTTGAAGTGAGTCCCGACGGCGACGATCAGCTCTGACCCTTTCTCGTATGCGAGAAGCAACGCCAGGTCCTCGCTGATCCCGGTCGCCCGCACGACCTGGTACTCGGCGCCCAAGCCCCGTGCCCGCTCTTCACCCGGCGCCGGCCCGTCGCGGTAACCGTGGACTAGGAGCTCCGCGCCGCAGCGCATTGCTGCATCCGAGACCGAATCCATGTCGCCGACGATCACATCCGGCGTGTACCCCGCTTCGAGCAACGCATCCGCACCGCCGTCGACGCCGATCAACACCGGCTTGAAGTCGCGCACGTACGGCCTGACGATCCGAAGATCGCGCTTGTGTCCAGGGCCTCGCGCGACGACGAGCGCGTGCCTGTCGCGAAAGCGGGTTGCGAGGTGGGGGAAGTCGATTCCTTCGGCGAGAAGCTTCCCCTCCTCGCGCAGGTACTGCATCGTGTTCTCCGCGAACGCCTCGAGCGCCTCGGTGACGCGGCCGCGTTGCTCTGCGAGCGTTCGTTCGAGCTCGCGCTCGCCGAGCACATGACCGGACACGAGCTGCGCCCCGTTCCGGTAGAGCCCTCCGCCTCGCACCGTCAGCACCTCGCCTTCGCTGACCGTGTCGAAGAGGTTCTGCCCGGCTCCGTCGACGTCGATCAGCCGGACTCCGCTGCGCACGAGGGCCAGCGGACCGGGATTCGGGAAGCGGCCGGTCTGCGACGGCGCGACGTTGACCACGACGCGCACGCCCGATTCGACGAGCTCCTCCGCGGACACTCGGTCGATGTCCCGGTGGTCGATGATGGCGATGTCGTCCGCCGACAGGCGTTTGACGAGGTTCTTCGTCATGCGGTCGAGCTTGGCGGGACCGGTGAGCTCGACGAAGCTCATGTGCCCGTGCCGACGGTGGCGAGGAACTCGCGGCCGCCGAGCATGCGGCGCAGCTCGTCGCGCCGTTCCGTCTCGTCGAGCACCGAGATGCGTGCGTGGGTCGGGTCGCCCGGGATCTTCTCGACGCGGAAGTGCCGGTCGGCGGCGCTCGCGATCTGCGGCAGGTGGGTGATCGTCACGACTTGGGCACGTTGGGCCAGGCGGCGCAGGGTCTCGGCGACGCGGTGTGCGGTCTCTCCCCCGATACCCGCGTCGATCTCGTCGAACACCATCGTCTCGCCACCGCCGACGGCTGCAATTGCGAGCGCGATGCGCGAGAGCTCGCCGCCTGAGGCCGTCTCGGTAACGGGCGCAAGCGGCATGCCGCGGTTTGGCCGCACGAGGAACGACACCTCGTCCGCGCCGGTCGGTCCCAGATCGCGCGCGCGTAGCTGCGCGACAAACTCGCCGTCCGCCATACCGACGCTCTCGAGCTCCTGCGCGACACTCGCCGCGAACTCGTCCGTGACGGCGGCCCGCGCGGCGTGTAGCTCGTCGGCGAGACGGTGGACCTGCTGCTCGGCCTCGGCCAACGCCGCGGCTGCGGCTTGCGCAGGATCGAAACCGGCGTCGAGCGCATCCAGTTCGACGCGTGCCTCCTCGGCGTGGGCGAGCAGCTCGGCATACGACTGGGCGCGGAAGCGTCGCTTCGCTTCCGCGATCCGATCGAGCTCCGACTCGACGTGCTCGAGACGGCCCGGCTCCGCATCGAGGCTGCTGAGCAGGCTGCGAAGCTCGCTCGCGGCTTCGCGGAGGCGAAGCTCCACGTCGCGCAGCTCGTCTCCCGCGCGCTGGAGCTCGGGCGCGAGCCGCTCGAGCGGCGCAATCGACCGCTCGGCAGCCGCGACGAGCCCCGCTGCGCCCTCGCCGTCCTCGGGCACGAGGGCCTCGGCTGCCGCCGCGCTTCCCTCCGCCAGCTCGGTCACGTGCCGTAAGCGCTCGCGCTCGGTCCGAAGCGCGTCCTCGGCGTCCGGTTCGAGGCCTTCCGTCTCCTCGACGAGCGTCCGCAGCTCGGCGAAGCGAGCCTCCTCCGCCGCGGCGCCTGTAAGCATTTCCTCGTGTCGCCGCTGCGCGCCGAGCAGTACACGCCAGGCCCCGCGGAGCTCCGACCGGCGGCGAAGCTGCTCATCGCCGATGAACGAGTCGAGCACCTCCAGCTGGTATGACGGGCGGGCGAGCCGCCGCTGTTCGAACTGACCGGACATCGCGATCGACCGCTCGCCCGCCGCCGCGAGGTCCTCGCGGGCAGCACCACGTCCCCAGGCGTACGCGCGAGAGCGCCCGTCGCCAAAGACACGGCGCGCGATCACGAGGCCTTCCTCTCCTTCGGGGCGCAGGTCCGCGAGCGAGCTCAGCTGGTCCTCTTCGAGGAGCCCGGGCGGAGGCTCGAGCTCGGCCTCGACGTAAGCCTCCGAACCGTCGGGCCCGACGAAGCCGGCGTCGCTCTTCGCACCGAGCAGGAGGCCGATCGCCTGCGCAAGGATCGTCTTGCCGGCGCCGGTCTCCCCTGTGATGGCGTTCAGCCCCGGCGCGAGCTCGAGCTCGGCGGCGTGGATGAGCACGAGGTTCTCGATCCGGAGTCGGCGGAGCATTGGTCGAGGGAGATGGTAAGCAGAGCGCCGGTTTACCACCATCCGCCAATCGAGCCGAGCCGCCGGTCGCCCGCGACCTTTAGAGGTACACGCGTGTGCTCCGGGAACCCCACCTCCCTCCCCGTGACGTCGAGCGTAGCCGTGAGATCCGCGCAGGTGTGTGACGAATTCGGCGCTAGTCGACGAACGTCGCCCGGTAGCGCTGGAAAAAGGTCGCTTCGGGGAGCGTCGCGAGCAGGCTCTTCTGCTCGCCCATGCGAACGACGATCGGCGAGGGCTGTGTGACTTCTGCGAACGAATGGCCGTCGACGATCACGGCCACGCCCACGTCCTCCGTCTGGTTTCTGATCACGAGATCCAGGCCGCGCGGAACGACGAGGGGCCGGGCATGCAGCGAGTGCGGCGCGATGAACGTCACCACCAACGCGTCGAGGCCGCGTACGAGCACCGGGCCGCCGTTGGAGAGGTTGTACGCCGTCGATCCCGTCGGCGACGCGCAGATCATCCCGTCGCAGGGCTGCACGCCGAGGTCCTCGCCGCCGACCGACCAGCCGAGCTCGACCATGCGGCCGCGGACTCCGCTCAGGACGACGACGTCGTTGATCGCGGCGGCCCGGCGTCCTTCGACCTCCACGTCGAGCGTCGGCAGCTCGACGACGCGGTAGTCGCCCGCGAAGACACGGGCGAGCCCCGACTCGAGCTCGTTGGCCTGGGTGGAGGCGAGGAACCCGACCCGGCCAAAGTTGACGCCGATGACCGGGACGTCGGTACCGAGAAACCGCTGCAGGGCGCGGAGCATCGTCCCGTCGCCGCCGAGAACGACCGCGATGTCGGCGCTGGCCAGGTCCTCCTCGGTCTTGCCGAAACCGTGCTTCTCCACCTCGTCGCCCGGCATGAGCAGCTCGACGCCCGCCTCCTGGGCGACCTTGTGGAGCCGCTCGAGAGCAGGGCCGATCGTCGACGGCTTGCCGTGCGTTACGACGCCGACGCGCCGGACAGGCTCAGACAACCGCTTGGGCGATCCAGCCGTCGATGTCGTCGGGGAGGTGCGGGCGCTCACGATGAACGAGATGGAGGAACACTTCCCGGTTCCCCTTGGGCCCGGGCAAGCCGGAGTCTACGACCCCGGCGGTCTGGGCCCCCCACGCGAGCGCCGCCTCCGCAAGCTCGCGCACCACACGCCCGCGCACCTCGGCGGAGCGAACGACGCCGCCCTTCACCTCCGCCCGGCCGGCCTCGAACTGCGGCTTCACGAGCACGACTGCCTCCCAGCCGGGGACGGCCAGCGCGAGAGCGGGAGGCAGAACGAGCCGCAGGCTGATGAACGACACGTCGGCCACGAAGAGGTCTGGCGCGAACGGGAGCTCGCGCAGATGACGTGCGTTCGTGCGCTCGAGGACGGTGACGCGCGGATCCGCCCGCAGCCGCTCGTGCAGCTGGCCGTAGCCGACGTCGACGGCCGCGACGCGGCGGGCGCCACTCTGGAGGAGGACATCGGTGAAGCCTCCCGTCGATGCGCCGATGTCGAGACAGTCGCGTCCGGCCGGGTCGACGCCGAAGGCGTCGAGCGCATGCGCGAGCTTCTCGCCGCCGCGAGAGACATAGGGCGGCGGCACCTCGAGCTCGAGCTGCACGTCCTCGTCGACCTGCGTCCCCGGCTTGTCGTATCCGCGCACGCGGCCCGCGAGGACGAGCGCCTGTGCCTGGCTCCGAGTCTCTGCGAGCCCGCGCTCGACGAGCGCGACGTCCAGCCGCTTCTTCAAGCCGAGCTCCGGCGCTCCAACACCTGCACGAGGTTCGCTGCGACGGCGTCGAACCTGCCGTCGCCCTGCGCAGAGCCGCGGAGCCGGCCGAGGCTCGGGTCGAGCGGAATCCGCCCGAGCTGCACCACGCCGTCGGACCAGATCGAGCGCTCGTCCCTGACCGGGGGAAATACGTCGACCCGCTCGCCGCAATGCGGACAGACGAGACCGCTCATGTTCTCGATGCCGCCGAGCACGGGCACGTCGGCATCGCGGAGGAACTCGAGAAACCTGCGGGCATCGAGGTGCGCGACGTCCTGTGGGCCGACAACCGCGACCGCACCGTCGAGCGATACAACACTCAGGAGCTGTTGCTGGAGATCGGCCGTTCCCGGCGGCAGGTCGATGAGCAGGACGTCCGGCGATCCCCAATCGACGTGCGCGACCAACTGCTTCAGCGCCGCGGTGAGAAGGAGCGCGGGCATCGTGAAGGCTTGCCGCTCGCCGACCAGAAAGCCGACCGACATGATGCGGATCCCGTACCGCTCGAGCGGCTCGCGTCGCACGTCGCCGCCCCGACGCCAGAAGTCCCATTGACGCGCGCGCTCCGCTCGGGAGAGGTTGACCATCAGCGGGATATCCGGGCCGTAGAGATCGGCGTCGAGCAGCCCGACGGTCAGATCACGCCGCGCGAGGGCGAGCGCAAGATGGAGCGAGACCGTCGACTTGCCGACCCCGCCCTTGCCGCTGCCGACGGCGACGACGAAGCGCGCCGGCTTCTCGCTCACGACGTGCGGGTCGAGAGGCCGGCGACGATCTCTTCCAGCGTCGACGTATCGGCCGCGACGCCGTCGAGGCGGCCGTGTGCGCGGGCGGCCGCTTCGTCGGCAAGCTTTCGCGCACCGTCTTCGCCGTGGCTGACGGCATAGCCGTCTCCGTCGAGGATGTCGTCGACGATCTGGAACAGCAGCCCGAGCTCGTCGCCGAATGCCCGCCACGGCGCCTGCTCGCTTGCCGGCACGTCGGCGACCCAGAGCGCCGCGCCGACGGCCGCGGAGAACAGGCACCCCGTCTTCAGGCGGTGGAGGGTCACCTCGTCCGGCGCCGTGCCCGTGATGTCGAGGTACTGACCGCCGATCATCCCGAGCGTCGCCTGCGCGAGCTCGCGGCCGACGTGCGGAATCGGATAGGACAGCGCCAGGCGAAATGCCTCCGCGAGCAGCGCGTCGCCCGCAAGCACGGCGACGGCCTCGCCGTATTGCGCCCAAGTGGACTTGCGACCTCGCCGCTCGGCGTCGTTGTCGAGCGCAGGCAGGTCGTCGTGCACGAGGGAGAAGGCATGGACGAGCTCGAGCGAGGCGGCTGCCGGGAGCGCCGCCTCGGGATCGCCGCTGGCGGCTTCCGCAGTCGCGAGGCAGATGACGCCGCGCACGCGCTTGCCGCCGACGAGCGCGTACCGCACGGACTCGCTCTGGCCGTGCAGCTCAGGGGTCAGTGCGAGCTCGCCGATGTAGTCCTCGACGAGGGCACGAAGCTCGTCAGGGCTCCGCATCGGCCTCCGCCTCGCGCTTCGCTCGCTGCAGCTCCTCCTCGATCGCCTTGCTCAGCTCCGCGAGCTCGCCGAGGACGTCGAGCGCACGCTGCGCATCATCCGCCTCGGACAGTTGCTCGAGCTCCGCGCGAGCAGCCTCGAGCCGCGCAAGAAGCTGCTCGGCACGTGTGAGTGAATCCTCCGTGCTCACGAGACCCGCTCTCGCACGATGTGGCCAAGAATGCCGTTCACAAGCCGTGCCGCGTCGTCCGTCGCATACCGCTTTGCGAGGGTAACGGCCTCGTCGATGGCCACCTCGTCCGGAATGTCGTCGCCGTCGAGCTCGTGCACCGCGATGCGAAGAATGTTCCGCTCTATCGCGCCGAGGCGTTCGGCGGTCCAGCCTTCCGCCGCGTCGGTGATGCGACGGTCGAGCTCCGGTGCTTCCGCGACCACCGCCTCGGCGGTCTCGCGGGCGAACGGGTCGACCTCTCCTTCATAGAGGGAGGCAAGCGGCTGACCTGTGACGTCCCACTGGTAGAGGAGGAAGAGTGCCGTCCTGCGAGCGGCGCGACGTCCGCTCACGCGACTTCCTCGACGGAGACGTCCACGGCTTCGACATTCACGCCGCACATCGTCGCCAACGCGTCGGCGACGTGCTCCTGCACCGAGCGCGCCAGCTCCGGCAACACGACGCCGTAGCGTGCATTCAGCTCGAGCCGTACACGGGCATCACCGTCGCGCACGTCGACGTCCAGCCGGCGACGCCCGCGCCTGACCTCGGCCCCGTCGACCGCTTCGGCCGCACGAATCACCAGCCGCGCGAGCGCGCCCGGCGTGACAGTGATCGTCCCGTGCTGCTCGTGCAACACGAGACTCATCCTGCACGCACCGCCGCGAGGCGCGTCTGCTCGAGGAAGCCGGTCGAGTAGCGCCCGCCGCGGAAGTCCTCGTTCTGCAGGATCTCGATCGCCGCTTCACGTGTCGTGGGGATTCCGCGCAGCTCGAGCTCCTCGAGTCCGCGGAGACAGCGAGCGATGGCGGCGGCCCGGTCGTCGTCCCACACGACCAGCTTCGCGACGAGCGAGTCGTAATGCGGAGAGATGACGGTGCCGTCCTCGACGTGCGTGTCGAGCCGGACTCCGGGCCCGAGAGGCGCCCGCAGTCGCTCGACCACCCCCGGGGCCGGCGCGAAGCCTCGTAACGGGTCCTCGGCGTTGATTCGCACCTCCAGAGCGTGGCCGCGCCGAGGCGCGCGACCGGTGACGTGGAGCTGCTCGCCCGCCGCGATGCGCAGCTGCTCGCGGACGATGTCGATGCCGGTGACGAGCTCGCTCACGGGATGCTCGACCTGAAGTCGCGCGTTCAGCTCGATGAAGTAGTACGAGCCGTCGACGGCAAGCACGAACTCGAAGGTGCCGGCGTTCAGGTACGAGATCGCGCGACAGGCGCGCGCGACTGCCGCCTCCATCTCCTCACGCGCGCCTTCTTCGAGCGCCGGCGAGGGAGACTCCTCGATGAGCTTCTGATGCCGCCGCTGGATCGAGCACTCCCGCTCGCCGAGCGTGAGAATGCCGCCGTCCGCGTCACACAGCACCTGAATCTCGACGTGGCGGGCAGGTGCGATGAACTTCTCCATGTATACGGCGCCGTCGCCGAACGCCGCGAGAGCCTCTGCGCTCGCCTGCCGGAACGCGCTGGGCAGCTCGTCTGCGCTGTCGACGAGCCGCATGCCCTTGCCGCCTCCTCCCGCAGCCGCCTTGAGGAGGACCGGAAAGCCGATCTCCGCCGCCGCGGCGGCCAGCTCGTCGAGGTCGACCGCGTCGGTCCCCGGCACGAGAGGAAGTCCCGCAGCCGCCAGCTCGCGCTTCGCTTCGACCTTGTCCCCCATCCTTGCCATCAGATCCGCGTCGGGACCGACGAAGACGAGGTCGTTGTCCTCGCATGCGTGGACGAAGTCGGGATTTTCGGCGAGGAACCCGTAACCCGGATGGACTGCTTCGCAGCCGGTCGTCTCCGCAGCCGCGACGATCGACGGGATCTTGAGGTAGCTCTCCGCCGCCGACGGCGGGCCGATGCAGACGGCGCGGTCGGCGAGCCGCGTGTGCAGTGCACTCGCGTCGGCAGTCGAATAGACCGCGACGGCCTCGACACCGAGCTCGTGGAGCGCGCGGATGACCCGGACCGCGATCTCGCCGCGGTTCGCAACGAGGACTCTGGAGAACATGCTTACAGGGCGTCCAGCGAATGCCGACCGTAGAGGCCGTGCCGGCTCTGCCGGTGCGGCCGCCTGGACGTAGACCTATAGAGCATCGAGTGGCCTCCCCACGACCGGCTCCAATTCGAACAGCAGTTGCCCGCTGAGGCGTCGCTTGCGATGCCGACCGTAGAGGCCGTGCCGGCTCTGCCGGTGCGGCCGCCTGGACGTAGACCTATAGAGCATCGAGTGGCCTCCCCACGACCGGCTCCAATTCGAACAGCAGTTGCCCGAACTCCACCGGCTCGGCGTTTTCCACGTGGATCGCGCGAACGATTGCCTCGACGTCGGACTTGACCTCGTTCATGAGCTTCATCGCCTCGAGGATGCACAGCGTCTGCCCTGCTCCGACGGGTTGCCCCTCCTCGACGAACGGCGGCGCCCCCGGCTGCGGCGCACGGTAGAAGGTGCCGACCATCGGCGCCTCGACGCGAATCAGCCCGTTGGTCGAAGGCGCGACCGGCACCGCCGCTTCGGCGGTGTCGCCGAGCGCGAGCGGCGTCTCTGCCGACCCGACTGAACCGCCGCTGTCGTCGCTGCTGCGGACCGACACTCTCATGCCGGCCTCTTCGATCGTCACCTCGCCGATTCCGGTCTCCTGGACGATGCGCACGAGCTCCCGGATCCGTTCGGCGCGTGCCTGGTCGACGCCGCGGGCCGCAAGCCCCTCGTCACCGCTCGATCGGCCGCGGATCGTGCGGAGGAGCGATTCCGCCTCGTCGCCGAACAGACCGAGCAGGAGCAGCTCCTCCTCGCTGGACGCAAGGCCTTCCGCTTGCGCGCGGACCTCCTGCAGTCCCGGCACGGTCGTGTCTTCCCCGGAGTCTGGATCGGCCGTGAGCGCAACTGCCCGTTGCACCGCTTTGTCGATCAGCGCCGGGGGCATGCCGAGGCGGCCTTCGACGAGCGCGCGCAGCTCGTCCACGACGACGGCGTAGCGGCTCGCCGCGAGGACGTTCAGCAGCGCCTGCGATCCCAGAACCTGACCGATGGGCGAAGCGAGCGGCGGCCATCCGACCTCCGCGCGGATGCGGATCAGCTCCTCGATCGTCTCGTCCAGCCGATCACCGGCCGAGTGCGTGCGGAGATTCGCGTCGAGCGTCGCGACGAGGCTCGCGGGCAGATCGTGCCGCGCCGCGCGCACCGCGACGCGTGGCGCGAGCGGCGTCACCGGCTCGTCGCCGATGTGCTCGTCGACGAGATCCGACGCCTCCCAGAGTGCGGAGAGATCGACGTCGCACTCGAGACCCAGGCCTGCGAGCGCCTCCGCGAGGGCCTCCCCCGAGACCCGATGCAGCGTGAGCGCGATCGGGTAGACGGCGCACGCAATGAGTTCGGCGCCGGCACGCGCAGCTTCGAGCGCTGCGGCGAGCGCGTTCCCCACGGACCCCTGGCAGTAGATGCCGACTGGCAACCCGGTCGCCTCGCGCAAACCGGTGACAAGCTCGCGCGCCCGGTGGGGTTGGAGCGATCCGGTCGGATCGTGGAGGAGGACGCGCGCCGCACCGAGGTCCGGCAACTCTCGCGCCTGCTCCATCAACGGGTCGGTCTCCCCCGTGCGTCCGGGGCTGTAGACGAGGCCTGCCTCGAACTCCCCGCCTGCGGTCGCAACCGCATCGGCGGCCTCGCGGAGGTTGGAGACGTCGTTCAACGGGTCGTGGAGGCGGAACACGTCGATGCCGTTCGCTGCCGCCGACGCGATGAATCGCCGGATGAAGTCGTTGTCGACGGGACGCGAGCCGACGAGGAAACGGCCGCGCAGGGCAAGCCCGAGCGGCGTCTTTACGCGCGCCTTGAGGCCCCGGATCCGCTCCCACGGGCTTTCGATCCCTCTGCGCACGGCACTGTCGAAGACACCGCCGCCGGAGACCTCGAGGTACGCGAAGCCCGCGCGGTCGAGGATGCCGGCGATCCGGAGTTGCTCTGCAGTCGGGATCCGTCCCGCCAGCGGCTCCTGTCCGAGCAGGCGAACAGTGGTGTCGGCCAGCGCCGGCATGCGTGGAGCCTAGCGCCGCAACGATAAGTTTTCCCTCCCATGGAAGTCCAAGAACTGCGTCCGGGGCTGTGGCGCTGGACCGCTGCACATCCCGAGTGGGATCACGCAGAGCACTGGGGCCCCGAGGTCGGTTCGGTCTATGCAGAGCTGCCGGATGCGGTCGTCGTCGTCGATCCGCTCGTTCCGCCCGGCGAGGACGAGCGCTTCTGGTCCGCCCTCGACCGCGACGTCGAGCGTCTCGGCCTCCCGGTCCGAGTGCTCTTGACCGTCCACTGGCACGAGCGCAGCGTTGCCGTCGTGCTCGACCGTTATGACGCGGCGCTCTGGCGTCCGGAGGAGAAGGGCGACCTGCCGGCGGGAGTACAGGCCGAGATCGTCAAGGGCTCCGATTGGGTCGAGGCCATGTACTTCCTCGAGCCGCATCGGGCACTCGTCACTGGCGACCTGCTCATCGGCAAGAACGGCGGGATCGAGCTGCCCGTCGACTGGTTCCCGAAGGCCGAGCGCGACTGGGCGGAGCGGGAGCTGAAGCCGGACCTGCGTGAGCGCCTCGCCGCGCTGCCGATCGAGCTGGTTGTCGTTTCGCACGGCGAGCCCGTTCTCCAGGACGGCGCCGCCGCACTCGACGCCGCGCTGAGCTGAGTACCCGGTTACCGCTCGGTGTGCGCCGGTGCGCACGCAATGGCGCCGCCGTTACCGGTGGACCCGATCGTGAGAGAACGAAAGGGCACGAGTCGAGGGTCGGCACGAGCAGGACGAATGGTTCAACTGGACGGACGACCGCATCGACGCAGGAGTGACATTCGGCGCGGCTGCCCTCCTGCTCGCAGTCATCGCCGTGGGTCGCCGTTATCGGTCGCGACCGCGATCAGGGGGACTCGCGAGTGCGTACGACAACGGCGACGAGGGGAGAAGGCGACGAAGGGGCGGGGCCCGACCCGCTCCTTCGGCGTCCGATAGCGCCGAGGCTCGGCTAGCGACGCCGCAGCTTCACCGAGTCGAGGACACTCCAGGGCTGCAGGAACGTCGACCTGGCGGCCGGGACTTCGCAGAGGAAGATCTCGTCGACCATCCCGCCCCCGAAGTCGACGTCTCGGAACGGCTTCAGTGCCTTTCGCAACTCATCGGCGAATTCGCTTCTTCGCGCATAGCCGATACTCATGTGCGGCAGGAGCAACGACAGATCTGCGTTTGGAAACGCGCGCTCGACCAGCATCTCCACGCCTTCCCCGTGCGCCTCGATGATCGCAGCCTCGTGGAAGCAGTTCGCGCGCAGATAGGCAAGCTCGAAGGGCTCGACGTCGCGCCAGGCTCGCTCCGCTCCACGGACATCGAGGTCGCCGGGGTCGCCGACCGACACGTGCAGGAAGTGGTCGGGTACCGGCACGATCCAGTCGAGAGCGCGAAACGACCGCTGGACAGCTCGCGCCTTCGCCTTTGCCTCGGCCGGCGGAAAGATCAGCCAGACGCGGAGGGCGGCATCGCGCTCGCCCGGTAACGCGTCCCAGAACGACTCGAGGGGCGTACGACGGGTCTCGAAGTGAGCCCAGGCCGCGTCGAAGCTCTCGAAGAAGGGGCCTATGCCCTCGAGATGTAGCGCTTCTCGCGCGGGTCGACCTTGATCCGGTCGCCCTGGTTGACGAACAGCGGCACCTGCACGACCGCGCCCGTCTCGAGCGTCGCTGCCTTGGTGACGTTCGAGACCGTGTCGCCCTTGACGCCCGGTTCCGTCTCCGAAACCGACAGTTCGACGGAGGCGGGTAGCTGCAGGCCGGAAGGCCGCCCGTTGACGAGGAGCATCTGTACAGAGCTCGACGGGAGCATGAACTCCAGCGCATCCTCCACAGTGCCGCGCGGAAGCGACGTCTGCTCGTACGTGTCCTGATCCATGAACACGACCTCGTCGCCGGCGTCGTAGAGGTACTGCATGTCCTTCGTTTCCGTACGGACGCGCGAAAATTTCTCGCCGGCGCGGAATGTCCGGTCGACGACAGCGCCGCTGTCGAGACCCTTCAGCTTCGTCCGCACGAACGCGCCGCCCTTTCCCGGCTTGACGTGCTGGAACTCGACGATGCGCCAGACGCCGCCGTCGAGCTCGATGTGCATGCCGTTCTTGAACTGATTCGTGTTGACGGTCTCAGCCATGACGACCGGAGAAGGTTAGTCGACCGTGATCAGGTCTTTGCGGAAGCCGGTGAGGTTCCGGATGCCGTCGTCGGTCACGACGACGTTGTCCTCGATGCGGATTCCGGCCTCGCCTTGCAGGTAGATGCCGGGCTCGACCGTCACAACGTTGCCGGACGAGAGCGTGTCCGCGGACTCCGCCGAGAGGCGAGGCGCTTCGTGCACTTCGAGACCGAGGCCGTGACCCAGCCCGTGGCCGAACGTTCCGGCGAATTCGGTCTCGTCCACGACGCGGCGCGCAGCTGCGTCGGCCTCGACGCCCGTCACGCCGGCGCGGACCACTTCGAGGCCCGCCTGCTGTGCGGCGAGCACTACCGCATACGCCTCGCGGACACGACCGTCGACCATCCCGGTGGTGAAGGTGCGTGTGTAGTCGGACGAGTAGCCGTCGACTTGGCAGCCCGTGTCGATCACGACGGTCTCGCCGGCGCCGATGGGGCGGTCTGTGGCACGAGCGTGCGGACGCGCCGCGTTCGGGCCGGAGGCCACGATCGACTCGAACGCGACCGAGTCTGCGCCCTCGTCGTGAAAGAGCTGCTCGATCGTCCACGCGACGTCCCGTTCGGTCCGCCCCAGGAAGGGCTCTTCCACGAGACGCTCGAACATCCGGTCGGTGATCTCGCACGCGCGCCCGATCGACGCGAGCTCTCCGTCGTCCTTGACCGCCCGGAGGCTTTCTACGAGCGCGCGTCGCGGCACGAGCTCGATGCTGCCGCCGCCTAACGTCTCGTAGCTGCCGAACGAGACGGCGTCCGCTTCGAACGCGATGCGTCCGGACAATCGCGTCGAGAGGTCCTCGAGCAGCCGGCGCTTCGTCTCCTCGAACTCGACTCCCTCGAGCGCACGCGCAGCCTCGGCGTAACGGAAGTCGCTGAAGAGCCGGAGCCGATCGGGCTCGAGGAGCACGGCCGCGTTCGAGCTCTTGAAGCCGATGAGATAGCGGACGTTCACCGGGTTCGTCACGAGGAACGGCTCTTCGAGCAGCCCGCGCAGGCGTGCGATGCGTTCGTTCAACGCGGGGCGCCCACCCGCTCGACGATGAACTCGAGAGCCTCGCGGTATCCCTCCGGTCCGTGGCCGAGGATGCGCTTGGACGCGAGATCGGCCACCACCGAGACGCGTCGCCACTCCTCGCGCTCCTCGATGTTCGAGAGGTGAACCTCGACGATCGGCGCCTCGAAGAGGTCGAGGGCGTCGCGGATGGCGTACGAGTAGTGCGTCCAGGCGCCCGGATTCACGACCACCCCGTCGGCCCAATCGAGCGCGTCGTGACACCACTCGACGTATTCGCCTTCGTGATTCGTCTGCCGGCATCGAACGTGGCAGCCGAGGTCGGATGCCCACTCGTAGATGCGCGTCTCGAGCTCCGGCAACGAGACCCCGCCGTACAGGTCGGGGTTGCGGCGCGCCAGGACGTCGAGATTCGCGCCGTTGAGGACGACAACTTGCATCGCGGCACTCTAATCCGCGATGAGCAGATCGAGGGAAGCTCGGACCTCGGCCTCGGGCCGTGTCTCCACGGCCGGGCCGTCTCTGCCCAGGAGCACGAGCCGCAGCTCGCCCGCACGCGACTTCTTGTCTCGCTGAAGCGCTGCCCACGCGCGCTCGCGATCGACCCGCACGGGCTTCGGCCCGAGTACGTCTTCGACCACCTCCGTCGGGCGGCCGGAGAGCCGGAGCGCCGCGAGCAGCCCGAGCCCGACCGCAGTCCCGTGTGTCACGCCCTCGTACCCCGCGGCCGCCTCGAGAGCGTGCGCGAACGTGTGGCCGAGGTTGAGGAACGCACGATCGCCCCGGTCATACGGGTCATGCAGGCAAAGAGCCGTCTTGAACGCCGCCGCACGGCGGACGAGCTCCGGCAGCGGCAGCTCCCAGAGCGGTTCGCTCGCCAGCAAGCCGGTCTTCACCACCTCGGCCATTCCCTCATCGAGCTCGCGATCGGGGAGCGTGTCCAGCAGCCTGGGATCGACGATCACGCGCGCGGGCCAGTGGAACGCCCCGACCAGGTTCTTGCCGCTCGGCAGGTCGACCCCGGTCTTCCCGCCGATGGCGGCGTCCACCTGCCCGACGAGGGTCGTCGGGACGGGCACCCAGTCGATCCCGCGCAGATACGTGGCCGCCGCGAAACCGGCGACGTCGGTTGTGCATCCGCCGCCAAGGGCCACGAGCGTCCCCCCACGATCCAGCCGCAGCTCAGCCCACAACCGCGCGGCGACCGCAGGGGTCTTGGACTCTTCTCCCTGAGGGACCTCGTGCACCGAGACGAGGCGGTCGCGCAAGGCCACCTGCGCATCAGCGCCGTGGATCCCGGCGACGTGCGGGTCGGAGACGAGTGCGACGTCACCGTCGCCGGGCGTGAGCGAGCCGAGCAGCTCCAGCGAGCCCGCGCGGATGTGGACGCCGCCTGCCGCCAGCACGACGTCGTCAGCGTCTTGGGCGCGAGCATCGGCAACCTCGACGTAGAGCTCCCGCCTCCGCTCGTGGAGCGCACGGAAGTCGGGCTCGCTCCGGGCCAGCGGCCGGCCGCTCGCCGAGCTTCGCTGCCACGCCGTCTCGGCGTCGACGTCGAGGAGGACGCTGAACGCACGCTCTCGAAGGGCGGCGCGGATCGCCGGCGTCTCGACGGCGCCCCCTCCGAGAGCGATCACCGCCGGGTCCGCCCGTTGCAGCACGGCAAGCGTCTGGCGCTCCTCGTGCCTGCGGAACTCGCCCTCGCCGCCCTCCTCGAAGAGCTCGGCGATCGTCTTGCCGAGCTCTTGCTCGAGTGCGCGGTCGACATCGACGAAGGCGCGGCCGAGCCGCACGGCGACGGCGGGCCCGAGCGTCGACTTCCCGGCGCCCATGAAGCCGATCAGCGCCAGGTGACGGCTTAGCGCGTTCGGGGCTGCCAGTCGATGCGCTCCATGTAGGCGTGGTGGGCAGCGAGGAAGTCGCCGAGCGCATCGCCGCCGAACTTCTCGCGGGCCGCGCGGGCGAGCTCCCACGCGACGCACGCCTCGGCGACGACTGCGAGCGCCTCGACCGCGGCGGTGTCGCTCCGCTCGACGAGCGCCTCGGCAGGCTGTCCCGTCTGGAGATCGACCGAGGCCAAGGGTCTCATCAACGTCGGCAGCGGCTTCATCGCGGCGCGGACGACGACCTCCTCGCCGTTCGACACACCGCCCTCGATACCCCCGGCGCGATTGGTGCCGCGATAGAGGCCCTGCTCATCGCGGAGGATCTCGTCGTGCGCCTCCGACCCGCGCCTCGTGGCAAGTGCGAAGCCGTCGCCGATCTCGACGCCCTTTACCGCCTGCGTTCCCATCAGCGCCGCCGCGAGCCGCGCATCCAGCCGCTCGTCCTTCGTCGCGTACGAGCCGAGACCAGGCGGCACACCGGCCGCGCTCACCTCGACGATCCCACCGACGGTGTCGCGTTCCGCACGCGCCTCGTCGATTCGCGCCTCGAGCTCTTCCGTCACGACGCGGCTCTCGACGCAGATCCCGATCGTCTCGTTCAGCGCCTTCGCGACGGCGCCGGCGGCAACGACGACCGCGGTATGCCGAGCGCTCGCGCGCTCGAGCGCGTCGCGCACGTCGACAAGGCCGAACTTCAACGTCCCGGCCAGGTCGGCGTGACCGGGGCGCGGCAGTGTGACCGGCTTCGCACCCTTCCCGGCAGGGTCACCTTCCGGCGGCCAGGGGCTCATCCCCCACTTCCAATTCTCGTGATCACGGTTGCGAACAACGAGCGCGAGCGGCGTCCCGAGCGTCCGGCCATGTCGGAGGCCCGCGAGCACCTCGACCTCGTCGTGCTCGATCTGCTGGCGGGGGCTGCGGCCGTAGCCCAGCTGGCGTCGTCGGAGATCCGCGTCGATCGCTTCCTTCTCGAGGACGAGGCCGGCCGGAAGGCCGGTCACGACGGCGAGGAGCGCGGGCCCGTGAGACTCGCCGGCGGTAACGAGCTCGAGCGCCATCAGGCGGAGCGTACTGCGGCCAGCATCAGGTCGAGCGGCGCCGGAACACCGGTCCACAGCGTGAACGCGGCCGCTCCTTGCGCGGCGAGCACCTCGAGGCCGTCGACGACCGTTGCGCCGTTCCGCTCCGCGGCGTCGGCGGTGGCGGTCCGCGGATAGGGCACGTCCACGAGGGTCTGGCCGGCCGTCAACTCGATGAGGACGTCGTCACGTTCCGACGTGGCGTTGACGACCACGTCGAAGCCGACCACCTCGGGCGGCCACGCACCGCGACGCGAGAAGCGTGCGGCGTCCGGTCGTGCTTCCGCGAAGGCGGTGGCGGCGCCGCCGTCGCCGAGGATCGCAGTGCGACCGGGCGGCAAAGAGTCGAGCACGGCCGCGTCGGTGGAATAGCCGTAGACGCTGCCGTCTCGCACGACGAGCGTGTTCACGGACGGCGAGTCGGTCTCCACGAGCTTCGCAACGGGAAGCTTGTGGGGAGTCGTCACGTTCGCGCCTGCGAAGTCGAGCGCGACGAGCCCTCCGACCGCAGCTTCGAGCTCGTCGGCGCGGACGCGTAGCGCAACGTACGTCCAGTCGAGCCCGACCGCGGCAAACGCGGCGTTCTGCATCAGCGGCGACAGTGAGCTCGAGACCGGGTCGCCGATCAACCCGACGAGCCGCGTCTCGGCCGAGATCACGGGCCGCCGTAGCCGTGGGCGTTCGCGTATGCGTTGAAGGCGTCGGCGCTGGCGGTGAAGAAATGGTGCTTCTTGTCTGGCTTGCGCACGAAGTAGAGGTAGTTCACCCTCGCCGGATGCGCAGCGGCCTGCATGGACGCGAGCCCCGGGTTGGCGATTGGCGTCGGCGTCAGGCCGGCGTGCTTGCGCGTGTTGTACGGCGAGTCGCTCGCGAGCTGTGACTCGTGGATCGACTCCGACGGCGGGATGTTCAAGCCGTAGCGAAGCGTCGCGTCGATCCCGAGCGGCATGCGCGCGCGCAGCCGGTTGTAGATGACTGCGGCAACGAGCCGGCGCTCGGCGGGGACGAGCGTCTCCTTCTCCACCATCGAGGCGATGACGAGCACGTCGTAGGGCGTCAGATTCTTCGAGCGCGCGTAGCTCAGGTCGATCGTGTTCCAGCTGTCGCAGAAGGCCGCCAGCTGCTCGCCGACGAGCTGCGCCGACGTCGTCTTCGGGAAGAACTCGTACGTCGCGGGAAACAGGAAGCCCTCCATCGCCGTCACCTTGCCTCGGAAGCACGTCGGCGTCCGGGGCGTCCGCGTCGCGGCGAGGTACGTTCGACGCGCGATGCGCGTCCGAACGTGCCGCTTGCGCTCGGCGATCTTGCCGACGACCTCGACACGTTCAGCCATCTGTTGCCGAGTGAAGCCCTCGGGAAAGACGATGTGGAAGGGCTTCGGGACCGCGATCACCGTCTCGACTGTCCCGGTCGGCGTGGTCTCCGTCACCGTCCGCAGGAGCATGTTGGCGGGGGCGGAGGTGAGCTGCAGCGTCTGCTCCTCGTCGTTGCGACCTCCGATTGCCCTGACCGCCAGCCAGCCGAGACCGCCGAGGATGATGAGCAGTGCTCCGAGCGCAAGCCCTCGTCTCAGGGCGAGTCGGCTTCGGGTCGGACGCCGCGGCGCGCCTTGCTCCGGCGCGATCACGCCGGGGCGCGGCTCGCCCACGTGAGGTAGCCCGAGAGAAGGTGCGCCGCGGCGCGGGCGTCTTCGGGCGTCGCGTCGGCCGACGCCTGCGCCGCGAGCGACGTCGTGAACCTCTCGTCGAACGTCAGGACGGGCACGCTCGTCACGCCGGCGAGCGTCTCGACGAAGCGCTCGGTCTCGCGCACCTGCTCGCCGCGCCCGCCGGCGAGCGTCAGCGGTAGGCCGACGACGACACGATCGGCGCCGTGCTCCCCGATGAGCGCCACGATCTTCGCGAGGCCGTCTGCGGTCGCGGCGCCTTCGATGACGCAGAGCGGTCGAGCGATCGTGCCTGTCGGGTCCGAGACGGCGACGCCGGTGCGCGCCCGGCCGTAATCCAGTGCGAGGACCTTCACCGAAGCGCCGTGACGATCAGCTCTCGCGCCTTTTCGAGGGCCTCGGGCAACTTGTCGGGTGCCGTGCCGCCGGCGCGCGCCATCGTCGGCCGGCCGCCGCCGCCACCGCCGACGATCGCCGCCGCAGCCCTGACGACGTCCGCCGCACTCACGCGATCGGCCACGGTGTGGTCGAAATTCGCAACCAGGTGGACCTTCCCGTCCTCACGAGTTCCAAGCACGACCGCCGCCGGCGCCTGCTTCTGCTTGAACTGGTCGGAGAGATCCAGCAACGCATCGGCGCTCAGCCCGTCAACCGCCTGCGCGATGACGCTGACGCCCTCGACGCTCTGGATCTCGGGCTCGGCCACGTCGGCGACCCGAGCCGGCGCCGCCTTGCGGGTCTCTTTGCGCACACGAGCGAGCTCGGCACGCAGCTCGTCCGCCTCGCGCAGCCCTCCGCGCAGGTACGCATGGGCGGCACCCGACGTGACCGCCTCGATCCGTCGTGCGCCGGCCCCGACCGAGCCCTCGGAGAGGATGGCGAAGGCGCCGATCTCGGCGGTGGAACGCACGTGCGTCCCGCCGCAGAGCTCCCGCGAGTAGCCGTCGATCTCCACGACGCGTACATGCTCGCCGTACTTCTCGCCGAACAGCATCATCGCGCCGAGCCGTCTCGCCTCCTCGATCGGCGTGACGAACGCGCGCACCGGAAGGTTCTCGAAGATCTTGTCGTTGACCTGATCCTCGATCTCGGCCCGCTCCCCGGTCGTCAGCGCCTGCGGGTGGGTGAAGTCGAAGCGGAGCTTGTCCGGGCGAACGGCCGAACCTGCTTGCCGCACGTGGTCGCCAAGGACGTCTTGAAGCGCCTTGTGGAGGAGGTGCGTAGCCGTGTGATTCGCAATCGTCGGGAAGCGCACGTTCCACGGCACGAAAGCGCGAACCCGATCGCCCTCCGCGAAGCCCTCACCCTCGAAGAGCAGGACCTGATCGTCCTCGAGGCGATACGCCTCGCCGAGCTCCGCACGTAGGCCGCTGCAGTCGTCGCGCTCGATCACGCCCTCGTCGGTCACCTGGCCGCCGCCGGCGGGATAGAACGGCGACTCCCGCAATTTCGCGAGGAAGAGACCGTCACCGAGCTCCTCGAGCGCACCGATCTGCGTCAGGACATCGAGCTTCTCGTAGCCGACGAAATCGGTCTTGAAGCCGGCGCGCCGCCCGAACTCGGCCGCGCGCCGGTCGTCCTTCGAGATCGCGGCGCGAGAACGTTCGCGTTGCTCGGCCATCAGCCGCGTGAACTCCTCCTCGTTGACGCCCAGGCCACGCTCGCGGGCGAGCTCCTGCGTGAGCTCGAGCGGGAAGCCGTACGTATCGTGGAGGCGGAACGCCTCCGAGCCGGAGATGTCGCCACCCTTCTGGGCGAGCTCCTCGAACAGGCGCATCCCGCGCTCGAGCGTCCGGCCGAAGCGCTCCTCCTCGCCCGTGAGAATTCGCTGAATGTCCGCACGATGATCCTCGAGCTCTGGGTACCCGCCGCGGAACTGCTCGACGACGACGTCCGCGAGGCGGGCGAGATACGGCGGTTCGAGACCGATGCGCGTTGCCTGGAGTACGGCGCGGCGGACGATCCGCCGCATGACGTAGCCGCGGCCCTCGTTCGAAGGCGCGACACCGTCTGCAGCGAGGAAGGTCATCCCCCGCCCGTGGTCCGCGAGGATGCGGTGCGCCTTCGTCGCGTCTGGGGAGTCGCCGTAGGCGACGCCGCCCTCGGCCTCGATCCAGCGCATGATGTTCTGGTAGCCGTCGGTCTCGTAGACGCTCAGGACGCCCTGCAGAATGGAGGCCGTCCGCTCGAGCCCCATCCCGGTGTCGACGTTCTGCTTCGGAAGCGGCGTGAGCCTGCCGTCGGCATGCAGCTCGAACTCCATGAAGACGAGGTTCCAGAACTCCAGGAACCGCTCGCAGCGGGTGCAACCGGGCCTGCAGTCCGGCTCTCCGCAGCCGATCTCCTCGCCGCGGTCGTAATACATCTCGCTGTCGGGACCGCA
>JBKPDB010000029.1:0-4163 GCA_046727655.1 Actinomycetota bacterium | reverse complement strand
CAGCTCCGGGTGACGACGGAAGGCGATCCCGTGCGGGTCTCGATGTGTCACTGCCTCGCCTGCCAGCGTCGGACCGGCAGCGCGTTCGGGATGCAGGCGCGGTGGCCGAAGGATCGGGTTGACGTCACGGGACGGTACACGGAGTACGTCCGTATCTCGGACGCCGGCGAGGAGCGGACGTTTCGCTTCTGCCCGGACTGCGGCGCGACGGTCTTCTGGACGACCGAGGATCGGCCGGAGTCGATCGCGGTCCCGATCGGCGCCTTCGCCGATCCCTCGTTCTCGCAGCCCGCCGTCTCCGTCTACGGGTCGCGACGGTATGCGTGGCTGTCCCTTCCGGACGGGATCGAGGAAGAGTACGACTAGTTCACGCGCCCGTTGGTTCGGTCATGCCGCGACTTCGACGACCAGGGCCCGGTCCCTTCAACGATCACGGACCGAATTTCGGGACGCGTCTACTAGCGGAAGCGCGTCCGCATGCAGGGCTTCGGCCCCGCGTCCACGAAGCGGGGGACGTGCCGGCACGGCGGCGGCGCGCGGTCGCCCGCCGATGGGACTTACGGCCCCGCAAGATAGGCCGATCGGCCTATAGCCATCGGCGGGCTGACCCATGAGACTCCCTGTCTTCCTACGGAGAGACGGCCTGGGTTCCCAAGAGGGGAACCTGCCGTGGGGGGCGGCCAATGGTGCGGCATCCAATTTGCAAGCTTCGAAGTGCTTTTGGACGGTCGTCGGTTGCCGTCGTCGCCGGCGCGTTCGCGTTGCTGGCACCGCTTCCGGCAAACGCTGATCCCCCGCCACAAGCATTCGTGCCGACGACGCTCCGGCAGGCGGCCCAAAACGCGCCGGGAGTCACCTTCAACGTCATCGTCCAGGGGAAGCCGGGACGATCCACCGCCGACGTAGAGGACCAGGTCCGCGCCGAGGTCGCCGCCGACGGAGGACCGGCGCAAGGAATACGCCGCAGGTTTGCCTCCATCAGCGGTGTGGCCGCGGAGCTCACCGGCGCCGAGATCGTGAAGCTTGCCGCGCGTCCGGACATCCTGGCGATTACGGAGGACGCCCCCGTCCGCCTCGAGGACTCGCAATCGATCTACACGAGCAATCAACTCTGGCCCTACGCCTCGGGTGTGGCGAAGTTCTGGCAGCCTGCAAGCGTCGGCGGATTGCAGGCGCCCGCGATCGCGATCGTCGACTCCGGCGTCGACCCTTCGGCCGGGGATTTCGGCTCACGCGTTGTGCAGGCGGTGACGTTGACGCAGCAGCCGGACAACTCACTCGGCGACGGACGAGGTCACGGCACGTTCGTGGCGAGCATCGCTGCCGGGCAAGCAGACGGTTATGCCGGCGCGGTTCCGAACGCGCCGATCGTGTCGATCGACGTGATGGACGACCAGGGCGTCGCGTTGACAAGCGATGTCGTTGCAGCAGCCGACTGGATCTATGAGCACAAGGACGAAGCGGGGATTCGAGTCGCGAATTTCTCGCTGAACGGCACGATCCCGTCCAGCTTCCAGTTCGACCCAGTAGACAAAGCCGTCGAGAAGCTCTGGCTAAGCGGCGTCGTCGTCGTCGCAGCCGCGGGGAACTACGCCCTCGACGGGCAGCCGAGCGGCGTTCGCTTCTCGCCGGCCAACGACCCGTTCGTGATCACGGTCGGCGCTTCCGACATGGTGGGCACTCGCTCGAGCGACGACGATGTCACGGCGCCGTGGTCGGCTTACGGCTACACGCTCGACGGCTTCGCCAAGCCGGACATAGGAGCGCCGGGGCGTTACATGGTGGGCGCCGTCCCAGCGGCGTCGACACTGGCGCTCGAATCGCCTGATCGGATCGTCGCTCCGGGCTACATGCAGTTGTCCGGCACCTCATTCGCCGCCCCGGTGGTAGCCGGCGCTGCCGCGTATCTCCTGGCCGTGCATCCCTCGTGGACTCCGGATCAGGTCAAGGGGGCGCTGATGTCGACGGCAGCGGCGATGCCGGCGGCGCGACCGGGATCGTCGGGCGCGGGCGCGATCGACGCCGCGCAAGCCGTCACGCTCACGGACCCGCCCAGTGCCGACGGCGCGCTTGCGCAGTTTCTCGTTCCCGATCCCGGCGGCGGGTCGACGCCCGTCTTCGATACCGCAACGTGGGCGCAAGTGGCGGCTGCTAATCCCGACTGGGCGACGGCCTATTGGGGATCGGCGTACTGGGGTTCGGCTTACTGGGGCTCCGCCTACTGGGGCTCCGCGGCGGATAGCGACGCCTATTGGGGAAGCTCGAGCGTGGCGAACAACGCCGCCGGCGACACGCTCGACACAGGCGGCTACTGGATCACTCCGGACGACCGCGCCGCGGCCGAAGCGGGGTTGTGGAGTCCATGAGGTTCGGCGGGATGCGGATACGACCCTGGACTAGGGTCTCCGGTCTGGTGCCGCCGGGGGAGGCGGCCCCCCCGGCGGTCGACGCACGGCTTGGGGACCACGGGGCGCGGCGGTCGCGCCTCGCGGGTCTTACCCGCCGGTCCCTGGGGCGTGGGGAGGGCGGCCCCTCCCCGCGCCCTGGGCTGTTCCCGCAGACACAGGCGCGCGTGATCCGTTAGGAGCCCGCGCGCTGAGCCGGGCGGAGTGCGAGGTGCGGCCCCCTCCCACTCCGCGGGAGGTGCGGTTCCTCCCCTCGCCAGCGATCGACCCTGGCGAAATTCCGTTCGTCGTCGCGTCCAGGCACGACAGGGAGCCGGCCGTCGCGCGAGGACGAGGCAAGACGTAGCCGTTGTCTTCGAGCTGCCAGGCGCCTGCGGCCGAAGATGCCTGCCCTCGAAGACCGCTCGTCAGCACGGCTCGATCGGATTGGGGTGATGACGCAGGCGGAACGCGGTAGTCGTCACGCCTAGATCGTCGCTCGTCGCTTGCAGCGCCGGGTAAAAACCGAGTAAATCCGGGGCGGGCGGACGAACGCGTCGAAGTGCCGACATCGGTGGTACCGTCGGACCTTCCCTCTCCCTGTATAGCCGACAGTGGAATTTCGGATCCTTGGCCCCCTCGAGGCGCACCGCGACGGGCGGTCGTTGCTTCCGCATGGATCGAGGCAGCAGGCGCTGCTTGCGACCCTTCTCCTGCATGCGAATCAGGTCGTTTCCAGGACTCGGTTGATCGATGACCTCTGGGGGGAAGCGCCGCCGGAGACCGCCACGAAAATGGTGCATATCTACGTGTCGGAGCTCAGGAAGCTCCTCGAGCCGGATTCAAGCGCTGAAGGCGCATGGCGCGTGCTCGTCACGAGAGCGCCGGGCTACATGCTCCGCATCGAGCCCGAGCAGCTCGACGCAAATCGATTTGAGCGGTTGATCGAGGAGGCCAGGACGGCGCTCGGGGAGGCACGGCCCGCCGCGGCGTCGGCGTTACTCGACGAAGCGCTCGACCTCTGGCGTGGGCCGCCGCTCGCCGAGTTCGCCGACCGGCCTTTCGCTGAGATCGAGGCTGCGCGTCTGGAGGAGCTTCGCTTGTCGGCGATCGAGGATCGAATCGACGCGAAACTCGCATTGGAGGGTGGCGCGGCCCTGATCGGCGAGCTCGAGGCGTTCGTCGCGGCGCATCCGCTCCGCGAACGACCTCGACGGCAACTGATGCTCGCGCTGTACCGGTCGGGACGCCAGGCTGAGGCGCTCGAGGTTTACAAGAAGACGCGCGAGCTGCTGATCGACGAGCTGGGGATCGAGCCGAGTCGAAAGCTTCACGATCTGGAGAAGGCGATTCTCCGCCAAGAGCCGTCGCTCGATCGACCCGCATCGGAATCACCTGCGAGGGGCGCCGAGCAGACGATTGTTGCGCCGGCACCCTCAGGGCCCGCCGAAGTCCGGAAAACCGTTTCGGTGCTCGTCGCTGATCTGATCAGTGTCGGCAAGCAGCTCGACCCAGAGGTACGACGTCGGATTATGCCGCAAGTCTTCGCAGGGATCTCGAGCGCGCTCGAGCGACACGGCGGCCGCACAGAAAGGATCGCCGGACAGGGGATTATGGCCGTGTTCGGTTTCCCGACCCTCCACGAGGACGACGCGCTCCGTGCCGTTCGCGCGGCTGTTGACGCACGAGAAGCGGTCGCGGCGTTGAACGTCGACCTTGCCCATAAGTGGGGAATCCGCATCGCCGTGCGCGCCGGCGTGAACACCGGCGAAGCGCTGG